>JAUSPW010000104.1 GCA_030652635.1 Pseudohongiella sp.
GCGAAGCTGCTGTTTAGCAGCTGAATTAGCTCTCAAGCGGAGGAAATAAAGGTGGAAAACCAAATTTTTGAACTGCAGTACGCAATGGACACCTTCTACTTTCTGGTGTGTGGCGCACTGGTAATGTGGATGGCGGCTGGCTTCTCAATGCTCGAAGCAGGTCTGGTTCGTGCAAAAAACACAACTGAAATTCTGACTAAAAATATCGCGCTGTTCGGTATTTCCTGCACCATGTATTTGGTGTGCGGTTACGCAATCATGTACGGCGGCACCTACTTCCTGTCTGGCATTGCCGGTGGTGAAGATCTGGTGGCATCTGCACTGGCATCAAAAGCTGAAGAGGGTTTTGACGGTGGTGCGGTTTATTCTGACGCATCTGACTTCTTCTTCCAGGTTGTGTTCGTCGCAACCGCAATGTCTATCGTGTCTGGTGCGGTGGCAGAGCGTATGAAACTCTGGGCTTTCTTGGCGTTTGCTGTGGTGATGACCGGTTTCATCTACCCAATGGAAGGTTCATGGACATGGGGCGGCAACGCAGTGTTTGGCCTCTACACACTGGGTGACCTTGGATTTGTTGACTTCGCAGGCTCAGGCATTGTTCACATGGCGGGTGCATCTGCTGCACTGGCTGGTGTGATCCTGCTGGGCGCCCGTAAAGGCAAATATGGTGCGGATGGCACGGCTCGTGCGTTCCCAGGTGCAAACCTTCCGATGGCTACACTGGGCACCTTCATCCTGTGGATGGGCTGGTTCGGTTTCAATGGCGGTTCTGTACTGAAGTTGGCTGATGTAGGCAGCGCAAACGCGGTGGCAGTAGTGTTCCTGAACACAAACGCAGCAGCGGCAGGCGGCCTGATCGCGGCAATGATTACTGCTCGTTTGCTGTTTGGCAAAGCTGACCTCACCATGATTCTGAACGGTGCACTGGCTGGTCTGGTAGCGATTACTGCCGAGCCTTCAACCCCAACAGCACTGCAGGCAACGCTGTTTGGCGCCATCGGCGGTGTATTGGTTGTGTTCAGCATCATCGCACTCGACAAGCTCAAGATTGATGATCCAGTGGGTGCAATCTCCGTTCACGGTTCATGTGGACTGCTTGGTCTGCTGCTGGTTCCAATCACTAACAGCGCCTCAACTTTCTTCGGTCAGATCGTTGGTGCAGCAACCATCTTCGTTTGGGTGTTCGGCGTCAGCTTCGTCATCTGGATTGCTTTGAAAGCTGTGATGGGTCTGCGCGTCAGTGCAGAGGAAGAAGATCAGGGCGTGGACATTTCCGAGTGTGGTCTGGAAGCTTACCCTGAGTTCACCAAGTAAGATCGGTGACTGAACGACAGATTGAAAGTTAGATGAAGTGAGAAGTGAGTGCCGGTCATTGCCGGCACTGTTTTCCCCCAAGGAAATTTTAAAGCGCCCATTTGGGCGCTTTTTTTTTGATTAAAAATCCCCCCACTGTAACTGCAGTGCGGTCAATGCAACCACGGGTGCTGTTTCCGTGCGTAAAACACGTGGACCTAATCGGACAGTTTTGAATCCAGCCGCACTTGCCAGCTGTTTTTCATGCTCGCTGGTGCCACCTTCGGGTCCGATCAGCAGGTATACCGCCTCTGGCTTATCGCCGACAAACCCGGCGGTACCGGTATGATCCAGGGTAAAACCCTGCCCTTCCGGCACCTGAGTTATCCAATCTTCGAGCAAGGCTGGGTTGGAAATTACCGGCACTGTGCAGCGACCACATTGCTCGCTGGCGCTGATCGCAACCTTCTGCCAGTGACTGGTGCGTTTGTCTGCACGATCAGAATCCAGGCGAACTTCGCTGAATTCGGTAAACAAAGGTGTTATGTGAGTGACGCCCAGCTCTGTAGCTTTTTGTACCGCATAATCCATACGCTCGCCACGGGATAAACCCAGGCCTATATGTATACTCAACAATTGCTCGGGTAGCTTGTGGCAGCAACTGTCGAGTTTGACCTGCATATCACGCTTGCCGATGTGGATGATTTCGCCGTGAAACTCGCCGTCGTGCCCGTTAAAAAGCGCTATCCGATAACCCGGTTTTACGCGCAAAACCTTCCCCAGGTAGTGGGTGTGATCCTCGCCCAGGGTCAGCAATGCATCTGCAATTAAGTCTGAATCGCAATACAGCCGGCTAAGTCGCATGTTGTTGCTCCTGGTTCAGGCGCGCAGACCCAATTGTTGCCAGATCTGCCGGACAGGCTCAGTTTGATTCATGGTATAGAAATGTAAACCTGGAGCACCACCTGCCAGCAAGTCTTCACAAAGCCGTTGGACTACTTCGGTTCCAAATTCACGAATGCTGTTACTGTCATCACCAAAGGACTGCAGACGTTGACGAATCCAGCGTGGAATTTCAGCGCCACAATTGTTGCTGAAGCGCTGCAGGCTGGTGAAATTGGTAATGGGCATAATACCCGGCACAATCGGGATGGTGATGCCAGCTTTAGTGCAGGCATCCACAAAAAAGAAGTATGCATCCGGATTATAAAAGTATTGCGTGATGGCGCTGTTGGCGCCGGCATCAACTTTGTTTTTGAAGTATTTCAAATCACTGTCATACGAATCTGATTGCGGATGAATTTCAGGGTAACAAGCCACTTCAATATGGAAATGATCGCCGGTTGTGTCACGCACAAATTCGATCAGTTCGTTAGCATAGTAATACTGAGACGCGACGCCCGTGCCGGAAGGAATATCCCCGCGTAACGCTACAAGGCGGTTGATTCCCATGTTTTTGTAATCAGTCAGCAGTGCAGCGATATCCTCTTTTGAGGAACCACCAAATGATAAATGTGGTGCCACATCTGATCCGGCCTGCTTGATGGCGGTAACCGTCTGACGTGTACCATCCCTAGTTGATCCGCCGGCACCATAGGTCACGGAGAAAAAATCCGGATTTAATGCTGCCAATTCACGATGTACATCACGGAGCTTTTCAACGCCCACGTCTGTGCGCGGAGGGAAAAACTCAAAGCTGAATCGTGGTTCGTTTGTGTGTCTGTCCATAATCTTTCCTGTAAGCATAGCCGGCTGTGACACCGGCTACGTTCTGACCTGAGTCCGTGCAGGACAATCAGTACTTGTAACTGTCCGGTTTAAAAGGACCTTCTACTTTGACATTGATGTATTTGGCTTGTGGGGCCGTAAGTTTGGTGACCACCCCACCAAAACCCAGCACCATCAATGCCGCCACTTCTTCGTCAAGTTTCTTTGGCAATACTTCTACGCGCAGCAATTGCTTTTTCTCTTCTGCTGAGCGCGTGGCGAAACCTTGTTTGTACATGTGAATCTGTGCAATCACTTGGTTTGCGAACGAGCCGTCCATAATGCGTGATGGGTGGCCAGTCGCGTTGCCGAGGTTGACCAGTCGTCCTTCCGACAACAGCAACAGATAATTGTCAGCATTCTGTTCCGGATCAGCGCGGTAAACTTTATGGACCTGTGGTTTGACCATTTCCCACGTCCAGTTGTCACGCATGTACTGTGTGTCAATTTCGTTATCAAAGTGACCAATGTTGCAAACCACTGCGCCAGACTTCAGTGCCTGCAACATGTTCTTGTCGCACACATCGATATTACCTGTAGAGGTCACAATCAAATCGACTTTGCCGAGCAGCGCGCTGTCGACGTCTTCAATCTTGCCGGTGTTGATGCCGTTTTTGTAGGCAGATACGACTTCAAAACCATCCATACAAGCTTGCATCGCACAAATGGGATCGATCTCGCTGATCTTCACAATCATGCCTTCCTGACGCAGGCTTTGTGCAGAGCCTTTACCAACGTCACCATAACCGACCACCAGCGCATGACGGCCAGACAGCAGCATATCAGTGCCGCGCTTGATCGCATCGTTAAGGCTGTGGCGACAACCGTACTTGTTGTCGTTTTTTGACTTGGTTACAGAATCGTTAACATTGATGGCAGGCACTTTTAATGTACCGGCTTCCAGCATTTCCAACAGACGCAGAACGCCGGTTGTGGTTTCTTCAGTAATACCGTTAATGCTGTTCAACATTTGTGGATATTTGTTGTGCACCATATTGGTCAGATCACCGCCGTCGTCCAGCAGCATGTTGGCGTCCCAAGGCTGACCATCTTTAAGGATGGTCTGTTCAACACACCAGTCACCCTCTTCAACAGTCTGACCTTTCCAGGCGTAAACTGCGATACCTTTGGAGGCGATGTATGCTGCAGCGTGATCCTGCGTTGAGAAGATGTTGCATGATGACCAGCGCACTTGCGCGCCCAGCTCTACCAAGGTCTCGATCAACACGGCCGTCTGGATAGTCATGTGGATGCAGCCAATAATTTTTGCACCCGCCAGCGGTTGTTCAGTTTTGTAGCGCGCACGCAGCGCCATCAGCGCGGGCATTTCAGCCTGCGCCAGAATAACTTCTTTACGGCCATATTCGGCCAGGCTCATATCGGCAACTTTATAATCGGGCTTGCTCATAAGTTTTCCTTAAATACTGTGATTACTGCGCAGCGACATTACTGCGCAGCCATGTTGTCTGTTGTGGTTTACAGGCCGGCTGCTGCACGCAGCGCTGCGGCTTTGTCAGTTTTTTCCCAGGTAAATTGTGGCTCTTCACGACCAAAGTGGCCGTAGGCCGCGGTGTCAAAATAAATTGGGCGGATCAGATCCAGCATTTTGATCAGACCTTTTGGACGCAGCTCAAAGTGTTCACGGACCAGTTGAACAATGCGTTCGTTGCTGATCTTGCCGGTGCCAAAGGTTTCAACACTGATAGATGTAGGTTCGGCGACACCAATGGCGTAAGACACCTGGATTTCGCAACGATCTGCAATGCCAGCAGCCACGATGTTTTTGGCTACGTATCGCGCCGCGTAGGCCGCTGAACGGTCGACTTTTGATGGATCTTTACCAGAGAATGCCCCGCCGCCGTGACGGGCCATCCCGCCGTAGGTATCAACGATGATTTTACGGCCGGTCAGTCCGCAGTCACCAAACGGGCCGCCGATCACAAAACGGCCAGTCGGATTAATGAAGTACTTGGTGTTGGCGTCCAACCATTCCGCAGGCAGAACGGGCTTGATGATTTCTTCCATGACCGCTTCTTGCAATGCTTTCTGCGCGATTTCCGGACCGTGCTGCGTAGACAGTACAACCGCATCGATCCCAACAGGTTTACCGTCCTGGTAACGGAAGGTAATCTGACTCTTTGCATCGGGGCGCAGCCATGGCAGAGTGCCGTTTTTGCGCACTTCCGCCTGGCGCTTGACCAGTCGGTGTGAGTAAGTAATGGGAGCCGGCATCAACACATCGGTTTCGTTGGTGGCATAACCAAACATCAAGCCCTGGTCGCCAGCGCCTTGTTCGTGGTCTGCAGTTTCATCGACACCCATGGCGATATCGGGTGACTGTTTGCCGATGGCATTCAGCACTGCACACGAATTTCCGTCAAAACCTTTATCAGAGTGGTCATAACCGATGTTGACCACCACGCGGCGCGCAATCTCTTCCAAATCGACATAAGCCTCGGTAGTCACCTCGCCCGCCACAATAACCATACCGGTTTTGATCAAAGTTTCGCAGGCTACACGCGCCCGCGGGTCTTGCTTGAGCAAGGCGTCCAACACCGCATCGGAGATCTGGTCTGCAATTTTATCCGGATGGCCTTCGGCAACGGATTCTGAGGTAAACAGGGTTGTTGTCATGTTCAGGGTTCCTTCTGTCTGTTAATAAAATCTGTCTGTGAATAAGATCTGGCTGTTAAAAATTCTTTAGGGTTGACTGACTGTCTAGCGCGGATTTTTTAAAAACCCGTAGTTGCACCTGAAAACCGTTGCGCAGACCCAGATACATGCTCTGCGCAGTGAGCAAGCCGGCTTGTCCGGCCCACTCGTCCAGTTCATGGCTTTCAAAACCCAACCACAAATCACCGCAGGCATCACGAACCCAATCCTGATCGTGACGGCTGAGATCAATCAGCAGCAGCACACCATCGGCCTCGAGCAGTTTTGCCGAATCCTGAAAAGCCTCCCACGGTGACGGGATGTGATGAAGGACCATGTTATAAATCAGCAGGTCCAAGCGAATGCCGCGTGCAATGGCGACCTGTGTATCACCGTGAATAAATTCAACGTTCTGTTGCAGGTCGGATATGGTGTTGCGCGCCCTGCTCAGCATTTCTATCGAGTTGTCTAACGCAATCACTTGCTGGTAAATGCCGGCAAGCTCGCTTAACAGGCGCCCTTCACCCGGGCCGACTTCCATCACTCGGGCACTGGCAGGCAAATGCAATCCAGCCAATAAAGCGTGCAAGGTATCGCGATAGTTGGCGTATTCAGCAACCAGTTCCTGCTTTTCAAGAAAGCGCTCTGCATGGCGCTCAAAAAACAGCAGCGACTGTTCAGAACGTTCCGCGTGTATCTGACGAATACCTTTACTGAGCTCAGTGCGCAACTCTGTGCGGTCAAGGCAAGCAAAAGCGGCTTGTTTGACCGCAAAAAACGGGTCTTCAGGCAGCAACAAAATACGCCGGTAAAAAATACTGTTGCCTTCCCTACGACTGCTAACCAGCCCGGCAGTCGCCAGAATCTTGAGGTGGTGGCTCAGTGCGTTCTGCCGGATATTCAAAATCCTGCACAGCTCTAATACCCCAAACGATTCAGTTCTCAACACATGCAGTATCTCCAACCTGAGTTCGTCACCCAAGGCTTTGCTGACGGAGGCAAGACTGTCAATTACAACCATGTGGAGAGAGTTTCACTGTGCTTTAAAGGCGCGAACTATAACAGGGTGGGCGCATATATCAAAATATTTTGATATAGATCTTTTTGCTGGTTTGGAAACACAAGTGGAAACTTGTGCTCAGGTGCGGG
>JAUSPW010000114.1 GCA_030652635.1 Pseudohongiella sp.
CCACCCGGGCGGATAAATATTAATGAGGCGACAGGCAGGGAAACAATTTGGAATGGAGGCTGAGGTCGGAATCGAACCGGCGTACACGGAGTTGCAGTCCGCTGCATGACCACTCTGCCACCCAGCCTGTACTGATCCAAATTTACCTGCCAAACAGGTAGTTACCCGGACTGGCCTTTAGCCTTTTGTAAGGCTTGATAATGGAGCGGGTAACGAGGCTCGAACTCGTGACCTCGACCTTGGCAAGGTCGCGCTCTACCAACTGAGCTACACCCGCTTTATTTGCATGCCACTCTCGCTGTTTTGACTCCGTTTTTCGACGTTGCCGGTACTGCGAAAGAGGCGCTCATTCTAATGCCATTCGATTTTATGTCAAGCACCAAAAATCTTTTTTTTTGGCTTTTTTTTACAATTTCAAAACGCCCTCAACGCAAGACCGGCAATGCCTTTTTCAGATAAATCATCATGGACCATAGACTCAAGCCTGCGGATACATATAGCAGGACATACCCCGCCTGCAGTATTTGCACTGGCCAATCTGCGCTGTATGCCAGCAACACAATGATCGCTATCATCTGCACGGTAGTCTTTACTTTACCGATATAACCTACTGCCACCATGTCGCGCAGATTGCGACTGGCCATCCATTCGCGTAGCGCGGATACAAACACCTCGCGCGCAATGATGATTGCGGTAGGCACCACAAACCAAGGGCTGGGATGATTGGCGGTGAGTAGCACCAGCGCCATGACTACCAACAGTTTGTCAGCCACCGGATCCAGAAAGGCCCCAAAGGCTGACGCCTGATTGAGTTTTCTGGCTAAAAAACCGTCAAGCCAGTCTGTCAGGCTGGCAACCGTAAACAATGCTGCCGCAATCAGCTGACTGTAGGGCAAACCACTGTAGTACACCAGCACAATCACTGGCACCAACATCACCCGTGAGATCGTCACCAGATTGGCTATGTTCATCTTTTTACGCTCTCCCGCGCTCAATTCCCGTCATGCTGCTTCTTTTTAGTCGGCGGCATTCTACTCATTATGCAAGGCTTCATAAATAACTGATGCCAGCTTTGTGCTGATGCCTGGCGCACGCGCCAGGTCTGCCGCACTGGCACGTTGTACTTCCTGTTGACCACCAAAGTACTTCAGAAGTTCGCGCCGACGCGCAGGACCAAGACCAGGAATCTGTTCCAGCGGGGATTGCTGGCGGGTTTTTGCCCGACGGGCACGATGTCCGGTGATCGCAAAACGATGGGCTTCATCGCGAATTTGCTGCAGTAAGTGCAAGGCTGGCGAATGGGTATCAATGACAATTTCGCTGAACCCCTGATCCGTGGCCAGAAACAAGGTCTCCTGCCCTGCCCTGCGGCTGATGCCTTTGGCAATACCTATCAGCATCAATTCAGGCAGCTGGCAGTTTTTTAATACCTCGACGGCCTGAGCCAATTGGCCTTTGCCACCATCAATCAACAGAATGTCTGGCACTTTGCCCGCTAACAACTCGCTGTCAGTTGAATCCTGAGGCAGCTCCTGCAGCTGATTACTCAGTTTTGCGTAACGACGCGTTAACGCCTGTTCCATGGCGGCGTAGTCGTCACCGGGCTGAATACCTGTAATGTTGTAACGTCGGTAATCTGATTTTAAGGGGCCGCTCTGATCAAACACGACACATGCACCCACGGTGCTTTCGCCCATGGTATGGCTGATATCAAAACACTCAATACGTTGTGGTTGCCCCGGTAATCCCAGCGTTTCCTGCAGCATTTCAAAACGCTGCAGCATGGTCTGGCGATTGGTCACCAGGCTCAGCAACGCTTGTGTGGCATTGGCGACTGCCATTTCCTGCCAGCGGGCACGGTGTGAACGGACATTGCCCATCAGTTTGACAGCACGACCTGAGGCCACGGACAGGGCTTCCTGAAGACTCTCGCTGTCATTCAATGGTGGGTGCACAATCACCTCAGCCGGTATCAGACCCGGGACAAGTTCGGCGTTTTCCCGCAGGTAATACTGGGCTACAAACGCTTCGAGCAACTCGGTGGCGTTATCTGACAATTTGTCTTTGGGGAAGTAATTACGGCTACCCATGATTCTGCCGCCGCGGATACAAATGACATGCACACAAGCGTAAGCGCCTTCCAGGGTCGCAGCCATGACGTCAGCATCGTTTCC
>JAUSPW010000119.1 GCA_030652635.1 Pseudohongiella sp.
CACTTGCTTCCCAAACACTGTTTTCAAGCAAACACAAAAAACACTAACTCTTTGTTTTTAATAGATTTCACCAAGCTGGCACGCTTAATGCTTTATATGCGATACAACAATAAAAAGAAATAATAAAAATAACGACGTATAACAACAAAAATCGCATCAAAAATTGGTGCACAAAAATAATAAAAATAATCAGATCGGGCGAGCAGTAGAAAGTGCAATTTGCATGAGGGCTGTTGGTACTGACTTAGAAACTGGCGCACTTGACTTGAGTGCCTACCAAGAAGAACAAAAAGAAACAATAATAACAATAATACATACCTTCCTTGCGGGGGGGTCAAGTCACCCCCCAGAGCATTTCCCCTGCACACATCTCACACTTCAGTGTATTATTGCCGCCTTTGTCGCCGACAGTGTCTGCGTAGACAACAAGCTATTGCCGGAGTATCCAACAAAGCTTGTACCCATCAACGGTAGTGACCTTGAGCTTGACACCCGATGATTAAAAAGCTGGTTAACATCCTTTTTGGCAGATCCGGCCAAACCGGCACCGGTGTGACACAAAAACCTGAAGCAAAAAAGGCAGAGCAACGCCAGCCGCAGCCAGCCGCTGAGGCAAATCGTCGGTCACGTCGCGGCGCTGACAAGGCAGGTGCAGACAAGTCCGGTGCTGAAAAGAACAGCGCTCACAAGTCCAACGCTGAAAAGACCAGAGAATCCGCACGCGGCAGGTCTGGCGAGCACAGCTCAGCACAATCCCGGCATGAATTGCCCGCTGCACTTCGAAAGCTGGACCTGCGTAATGTGCGTGTTGTTGCCCGGGAAGATCACGCCATTTCAAGACGGGATATTTCACCAAACGCACTCAAAGTGCTTTACCGCTTGAACGAAGCTGGATTTCAGGCATTCCTGGTCGGCGGTGGCGTGCGCGACCTGTTACTGGGCGGCCATCCAAAAGATTTTGATATCTCGACTGATGCCACCCCGGAAGATGTCCGGGAAGTATTTCGCAACTCCCGGATCATAGGCCGCCGCTTCAAAATAGCGCATGTCCGTTTTGGTCAGGAAATCATTGAAGTCACCACCTTCCGCGCTCATCACGAAATTGAGACTGAAGTCGAAGAAGGTGAATCCCGCCGCCACATCCGTGACCTGGACTCCGCACATTCAAGTACCGGCATGATCTTGCGTGACAATGTCTATGGCAGCATCAATGACGATGCCGTGCGCCGCGACTTTACGGTCAACGCGCTGTATTACACCGCCAACGGCTTCTGGCTGCTGGACTTTGTGGATGGTCTGAGTGACATCGAGAACAGATTGATCCGCATGATCGGTGACCCGGAAACCCGTTACAAAGAGGACCCTGTGCGTATTTTGCGCGCCATCCGATTGGCCGCCAAACTCGACTTCAAGATTCACAAAGATACCGAAGCACCCATTGCCCGCCTGGCAACGCTGCTGGAGTCCATCTCCCCTGCCCGCCTGTTTGACGAAACTGTCAAATTGTTTACGGGCGGCCAGGCCGAAGCAACGTTTGAGCTGTTGCGACGCTACAAAGTGGCAGACTACCTGTTTAAACCCACGCTGCGCTGCCTTGGTGACAAAAACTCCACGGACAGCCGACTTGTGCAGCTTGCATTACAAAACACTGACAAACGTCTGGCAGACGGCAAATCCGTCACACCAGCGTTTTTGTATGCAGCATTGTTATGGCCTGCCATGCAGGCAACCCTGCGCGAACAGTTCCCTGATCGCCTTGCGCCGCTGTCTGTGATGCAAGATGCGGCCACGGATACCATACTCGAGCAGCTGCGCTTTACTGCCATTCCCAAACGCTTCACCGCGGTCATGCGTGAGATCTGGGAATTGCAGTGGCGCATGCAACCCCAAAGCCGAAAACAGGTCGAAAGTGTCATTGCCCATCCCCGTTTCAGGGCTGCTTATGATTTTCTGCTGTTACGGGAAGAGTCTGGTGAACAGCTGGGTGATGCAGGTGACTGGTGGACACGTTTCCAAGTGGCCGACCGCTCTGAACAAGAGGTCATGATTGAAGCGCTGAGTAATGTTAAAGCGCCACGCAAGCGGCGGCGCAAACCCAAGACATCCTCTGCAACAAAAGTGGAGCAGGTGAGTGAATAAGCCATTGCCTCGCTACATCGCTGTGGAAGGCCCTATTGGCGTAGGCAAAACCAGCCTGGCCAAGCGACTGGCACAAACGTTTAACTACGATATTGTGCTTGAGAAACCTGAGGAAAATCCTTTTCTGGAGCGGTTTTATCGCAACCCCAGACAATACGCCCTGTCTACCCAACTGTTCTTTTTATTCCAGCGCGCGCAGCAGCTGCAGGATCTGAAGCAGGACGATCTGTTTGAGCCCGTGCGGGTGGCAGATTTCCTGATCGACAAAGATCGCCTGTTTGCCCAACAGAATCTCGACCCTGATGAGTTTGTCCTGTACGAAAATGTCTATCGCCATCTGACCTTGCATGCGCCGGTGCCTGATCTGGTGATTTATCTGCAGGCGCCAACACACGTGTTGCTTACCCGTATACAAAAGCGTGGCATTCCCGCAGAACAGGCAATCGAGGCTGACTATCTGGACAGGTTAAACACCGCCTACACCTCGTTTTTTCACTATTACGACCAGTCGCCGCTGTTGATTGTGAACAGCACCGATATCGATCTTGTTGGCCGCGATGAACACTATCAGCAACTGGTCGACCGCATTCTGCAGGCACCTCAAGGTGTACATTACTTCAATCCCAGTCCGGCCTTGCTGTGATCTCTGGCAAGGGCTAAGCTCTGCCCCTGCCGTCACGGTAACACGTTGCGGACAAGCAAGGCCGGCTGAATCAGCGTTTGCGGCCCGGAGGAAATCGTCATGAGCCTACAATCAGCACAACAACACGTCACTTTGAACACACTTAACAAAATACGCGCTAACGGGCAGAAGTTTTCCTGCCTGACCGCTTACGATGCATGCTTCTCCGGATTGCTGAATGAAGCCGGCATCGAGGTTATCCTGGTGGGCGACTCCCTGGGCATGGTGCTGCAAGGCCACGATAGCACTTTGCCGGTGACCATGGCGGATATGGTTTATCACGTACAGTGTGTCAAACGCAGCAACAAGCGTTCTTTTTTGATGGCCGACATGCCCTTTATGAGTTATTCGTCGGACACCGAAACATTGGAAAATGCCGCGGCGCTAATGCGTGCAGGCGCGGAGATGGTCAAGCTTGAAGGCGGAGCCTGGCTGGAGAGTTCAACTCGTCTGCTGGCAGAGCGTGGCATACCGGTGTGTGTTCACATGGGTCTGACCCCGCAGTCCATCAATCGCATTGGTGGTTATCTGGTGCAGGGGCGCGATCCAATACAAGCTGAAAGCATGGTGAAAGAAGCCTTGTTACTGCAAGAAGCCGGCGCCAGCATTTTACTGCTGGAGTGTGTGCCGACTGCGCTGGCCAAACGTATTACCGATGCACTGGACATCCCGGTGATTGGTATCGGTGCCGGCCCGCATACAACGGGACAGGTGCTGGTGTTACACGATCTGCTGGGTATTTCGCCCATCAAACCCAAATTTGTTAAAAACTTTTTGCCTGAGTCTGACAATGGCATTGCCGGCGCCATCAAGGCCTATGCCGATGCCGTCAAGTCTGGTCAGTTCCCCGCGCCAGAGCATTGTTTTGATTAAAACCCGGGTGATCAAGCAACGGAAACACTCATGAAAATTTGCCATCAGGCCACGGAACTGCGCCAACTTTTAAGAGAATACCGACGTACCGGCAAGTCTATAGCGCTTGTGCCAACCATGGGCAATCTGCACCGTGGCCATGTGCGCCTGGTCGAACGGTCCGTAGAGCTTGCCGATATTGTTGTCAGCACCATCTTTGTGAACCCGATGCAGTTTGGCCGCCATGAAGATCTCGACAAATATCCACGTACCCCGGATGCCGATATCGACAAACTCACCGCAGCGGGCTGCAGCGTATTGTTTACACCCTCGGTCAAAGAGATGTACCCGCTGGGACTGGACGAACACACGATTGTGTCGGTACCCGCCATCTCTGAGCGTCACTGTGGCGCCAGCAGACCCGGTCACTTTGATGGTGTCGCGACCGTGGTCAGCAAACTGTTTAATCTGGTGCAACCCGATCATGCAGTGTTTGGACTGAAGGATTACCAGCAATTTAAAGTCATCAGCAAAATGAACGCAGACCTGTGTTTTGGCATACAGTTGACGGGTGTCGCCACCGAACGCGACGCTAATGGCCTGGCATTGAGCTCACGTAACGGTTACCTCAGCGTTGAAGAAAAACAAACAGCGCTGAGCATTATCCAGACCTTGCGTGAGACCGCCGAACTTCTGAAAAAAGGCCATAAGGACTTTTCGGCACTGGAGAAAAATGCCAAGGCCTTGCTTGAATCCAGAGCCATACGCCCAGACTATTTTACTGTCTGCAATGCAGACACCCTGGCACCTGCAAGTGCTGACGACAAAAACCTGGTGATACTGGCTGCCGCTTACGTTGGCAACACCCGCCTGATTGATAATATTGAGGTCAAGCTGTAAATCCTGAGGTAGTGCGCGTCCGCTTATGGGGCATGCGCTTATGGGACATCAACAAAAAAAGGAGCACAACATGTCGCACGAAAAAATTTATCCAGCCAGTGGTTTTACAAGCAAACACACGCTGATTGATCAGGCTGGTTACAAGCGCATGTATGAACACTCTGTCACCGACCCCGAATCCTTCTGGGGTGAACAGGCCAGTCAATATCTGGACTTCTTTTCACCCTACAGCACAGTATTTGAAGGCGATTTCAGCAAAGGCTCAGTGACCTGGTTTAAAGACGCCAAACTCAATGTCAGCTGGAACTGCATCGACCGTCACTTGCCACAACGTGCACAACAAACCGCGTTTATCTGGGAAGGTGATGATCCTGCTGACAGCAAACACATTACCTATGCTGAGGTGCATGAGGCTGTATGCCGACTTGCTAACGTCCTCAAACTACGAGGCGTCAAAAAAGGCGACCGTGTGTGCATTTATATGCCCATGATTCCGGAAGCAGCCTATGCCATGCTGGCCTGTGCCCGCATTGGCGCGATTCACTCTGTGGTGTTTGGCGGGTTCTCGCCCGACGCTATCCGTGATCGCATCCAGGATTCCGACTGCCAGACCGTCATCACTGCAGATCAGGGCGTACGGGGCGGCAAACTGATCCCCTTAAAAGCCAATGTGGACAAAGCACTGGCACAATGCCCGAATGTGCACAGCGTGATCGTAGTCAAACATACAGGCAATCACATTGAGTGGCTCAGCGGCCGCGATGTCTGGTACCACGAACAGACCGCCAATGTCAGTGCGGTGTGTGTACCCGAGATCATGGATGCTGAAGACCCGTTGTTTATTCTGTACACCTCAGGCTCTACCGGCAAACCTAAAGGTGTATTGCACACCAGCGCGGGTTATCTGCTACAAGCAGCCATGACTCACCGCTATGTGTTTGACTACCGCGAAGGCGAAGTGTATTGGTGCACCGCCGACGTCGGCTGGGTCACTGGCCACAGCTATATTGTGTATGGCCCGCTGTGCAATGGCGCCACCTCACTTATTTTTGAAGGTGTGCCTACCTACCCGGATGCCTCGCGCTTCTGGCAGGTGATCGACAAACATCAGGTGAACATCTTCTACACCGCGCCCACCGCCATCCGCGCGCTGATGCGCGAGGGCGAGGCGCCGGTGAAGAAGACCTCGCGCGCGAGCCTGCGCC
>JAUSPW010000122.1 GCA_030652635.1 Pseudohongiella sp.
AATCGCGCAAACTTTGTTCCGACACCTGATCATGAATCAGGCGCCGCATGTGATCGTCCACCGTCATAAACTCATAAATGCCTGTCCGCCCGCGATAGCCTGAACCATTACAGGCGGGACAACCCTGCGCGCTGTATAACGTGGCGTGTTCGGAAAAATGCCCCAATGATTGCAATGCGGCGCTGTCAGTGATCAGCGGTTTCCTGCATTCCAGACACAGTCGTCGCACCAGGCGTTGGGCCCCCACACCGAGCAGACTGGTGGCAAGCAAAAACGGCTCAACACCCATATCCACTAACCGTGTGACTGCACTCACCGCATCATTGGTATGCAGGGTCGCAAACACCAGATGTCCGGTCAGACTGGCCTGCACAGCAATTTGCGCAGTCTCCAGATCGCGGATTTCGCCAATCATCACCACGTCAGGATCCTGTCTGAGAATGGTGCGTAATGCGCGCGCAAAGGTCATGTCGATGCGGGCATTCACTTGGATCTGACTGATGCCATCCAGCGCATATTCAATGGGATCTTCAACGGTCATGATGTTGAGCGCGCCGGCATCCAGTCGCGACAGTGCTGCATACAAGGTCGTGGTTTTGCCAGAGCCGGTTGGACCGGTGATCAACACGATGCCATGTGGCTCGCGGATCATGCGATCCATGCTGGCCAGCGTGGTGGTATCCATACCAAGGCGCGACAAATCGAGTCGGCCTGCCTGTTTGTCCAGCAGCCGCAGCACCACTCGCTCGCCGTGCCCGGCAGGGATGGTGGATACACGCACATCGACCGGTTTGCCGGCGACCCGCAACGTAATACGTCCATCCTGAGGCAAGCGTTTTTCCGCGATATCGAGTTGCGCCATGATTTTGATACGCGAGACCAGTGCACCATGCAGCGCCTGCGCTGGCTCAATCAGATCACGCAAGGTGCCGTCGATACGCAGACGCACCACAGAGCGCGTTTCAAACGCCTCGATATGAATGTCGGACGCGCCTTCACGCAAGGCCTGCGTGAGCAGTGCATTAATGAGACGGATCACCGGCGCATCATCCTGACTTTCCATCAGGTCTTCAATGCGTGGCAATTCCTGCAGCAACCGCGACAGATCCAGATCCTGCGCCAGATCACCCGCCAATTCTGCGGCCCCGGTGCTGGCATCGTTGTAGGTGGCTGCCAGCAATTCATCAAACTGACTCTGGCCGAGCAAACTGGCGTGAATGGGAACACCCAATGTACGGCGCAGCTCTGCCAAAACCGACGAGCTGGCACCTTGTCGTAATGACGCCTCAGCCGACGAATCAGACAATGACGTCACAACAACACCACGGGCCCGGGCAAAGGCATATGGAATTTTAGTGGTCGCCCGATTCATGGCACAACCAGTGTGGCCGAGGAATCCGTTGGCAAAGGCGTGGGTATGGGCGTCAATGCCGGCAACACCGGGCTGTTCAGTTCAAACAACGGACCACCCGGCGCCAGCGCGGCCGCTTTTTGTTCACCAATAATGTAATCGTAACGCTCGCCCGTAAACACATCGGCACCGCGACTGTCGCGTACCAGTGTGGGCCTGAGAAAGATCATCAGATTGGTTTTGCCTTGCTGTCGATTTTCGTAACGAAACAGTCCGCCCAGTATCGGAATTGACCCCAATACCGGCACGCGTTGCATACCGGTGGTGACATTGTCCTGAATCAGACCGCCAATCACCACAATCTGGCCGTCGTCGACCAACACAGTGGAGGCCACCGCGCGTTTGTTGGTGATGACACCGGCTGGATTGGATTTATCGTTAATGCTGGAGACTTCCTGATAGATCTCCAGCCGCACCGTGCCACCTTCCGAGATCTGCGGCTTGATGCGCAATGTGAGTCCCACATCGTGACGCTCAATGGTCTGAAACGGCGACGGGGTCACTGATGCACCGCTGACGGCAAACTGTCCCGTCACAAACGGCACGTTCTGACCAATGATAATTTCTGCCTCTTCATTATCGAGTGTCAGCAAGGTCGGCGTCGACAGAATGTTGGCGTTGGCATCGGTTTCCAATGCCCTGATCAACACCGAGATATTCAGCATCTGATCAAACCCCGGCAAACTGAAACTACCATCAACCACACCTACATTCAGCCCTGCACCAGCCGAGGCGGGATTCAGTGACGTTCCAATAATATTCTGGCCAGCGCCCCCAAAATTGGTCCCACCAAAGCCTTGTGTACCGGTTTCTCCAAAGGCGCCCAGAGACTGCCACTGCACACCAAACTCGGCGGCGCGATCGGCAGTCAATTCCACAATCAAGGCTTCAACATACACCTGGGCTCGGCGCACATCGAGTTTTTCCAGCGCTGCGCGCAGGTTATTGTAGATCGCATCCGGCGCAATAATGATGATTGAATTGGTGGCGGCATCCGCCTGAATGATGCCGGATGTTGCTTGTCCTTCGGTGCTCTGACCCTGCACTGGCACGCTGCTAGTGAGCTGGGCGGCTTCCCCCTGATAAATTGCACGCAGCGTTTCTGCAAGCTTGACCGCCTCGGCATTTTTTAGATACACCACATGGATATTGCCTGCCACACTGGTCGGGGTGTCCAGCATCGCCACAAAATTGCGCAACCGAACAATGCGCTCTGGGTCCCCTGAGTTCACCAGCAGACTGTTGGAGCGCGGATCAGCGACAACAGTAAAACGCTGTGTCGGTTCTGCGGACAAGCCGCCTTGCACCGACTCAGGGAATACCTTGTTGATGGTCTGCGCCAGATCAACTGCGGAGGCATGCAACAGAGGAATCACCACTGGATCATGCGTACCGGGTCGATCAATGGCAGCGATAACTTGTGCGATACGTTCCAGATTGCCCGCATAGTCAGTAATCACCAGTGAGTTACTGTTCTGATAGGCATTGATTATGTTATTGGGCGCAATCAAGGGCCGCAGTATCGGTACCAGCAAGGCCGCGGACTCGTATTGCAGCGTAAACACGCGTGTGACCAGTTGGTCACCGGTGCCTGCAGAACCCGCACCGGGTCCGCTCACCGGCCCGGAGAACAGACGACCATCGGCTTCCGGCACAATGCGCACAATGTCGCTGTCTTCGATCACTGCAAAACCATGCAGTCGCAACGCAGACAAAAACGTACTGTACACTGACGCGCGCGGCACAGGTTGCGCTGAAATGATATTGATGGTGCCGGTAACACGCGGATCAATAATAAAATTGCGTCCGGTCAGTTCACTGACCACGCGCACAACGCCTTCTATCTCCGAGTTCACAAAATTCAGGGTAACCAGATCTGCAGCATCAGCACCATCCTGCGCGTAAGAAAGCACCGACGGCGTTAGCAACATCACAACGGATAACAACAATATTGCGGGGTGATAGCGTTTTTGCACGATCAGGACAGCCTTCTGGTGGGAGTTGCGGCGACAGGAGTTCGCAGTTGTGTGAATGCTAGGCACTATGGCTGCGCAGGTATGTGCGCCAGCGAACAGAGCATTCCCCTCGACACGCCATAATGGCTGCCACCCTTGTTATTGCCGCAAAAAAACCTTGAGCTGCACCGTGCCACACACCCGGATTTTCTATCATCGACCACGGATACTGCTCAGCAACGCGCCGCATACTCGGCTGCCGCAAGCCGGTTTCACATTGCTGGAAATTATGGTGGTGGTACTGATCATGGGCCTCATCGCCGGACTTGTTAGTGTGATTGTGCAACCGGATGACCGAGGATTGCTGGATGTGGAGTCCCGACGGCTGGCGCAGCTGCTGGATCTCGCGTCTGCTGAAGCCCGGGTCAGCGGCACCTCACTGGCATGGATCGCTGAAGCGTCCGGCTATCGTTTTGAACAGCTATCCAGCGCACAGGGATGGCATGAGATCACCCACAACAACTTTTTGCGCGCGCGTGACTTGCCGGCAAACATGACGGTCAGTGCCCTGCTGCTGGAGAACAATCCTCTCAACGCGCCATGGCGCGTTGAGTTCCCTGCTTACGGTCAAACCACAGCGTTTACGGTCACACTGGCCAACGGAACGGCCTTCAGTAACATCAGCGTATCGCCGGTCGGGATGGTCACCGTAGACGTGTTCGCCGGAGAGGATGCCGATGGCAGGTAACACACTGCGAGGATCAAACCAGCGCGCATTTACGTTGGTGGAAGTGCTGGTTGCACTCGCGATTGTGTCGGTCGCCCTGATGGCCGCGTTGCGCACCGCAGGGCTTGGCACATCACAAAGTATTGAACATCGCGCGCGGTTGCTGGCCGGTTGGGTGGCGGAGAATAGACTCGCTGAACACCGCGCACTCGGTTCATGGTTGCCCAGTGGCATCACCCGGGGCGCTCAGATTCAAGGTGGCACCGAGTTCTTCTGGCGCGAAGAAGTCATCGCCAGTCCCAATCCTTCATTCCGGCAGCTGGATATTTTTGTGTTTGCCGGGCCGGAAGAAGATCAGATATTGGCACGCTTCACCGGTTTTTCGGTCAATCCGCCGGGCGGCAATTAACCATGCCGCTACCGCGTTTAATAACACGCAGTCCCATCACTAAAAAATCAGCTGGATTTACGCTGATCGAATTGCTGGTGACCTTGTTGCTACTGGCGACGCTGGCCACCATGTCTTACCGCAGCCTGAATGTTGTGCTGTCTGCGCGAGATCGCGTGAATCAGCAAGCTGTCAAATGGCAACAACTTGGCGCCTTTATGAATCGCTTTAAACAGGATGTGCAACTAGCTGCGCCATACACGGTGCGCAGGGCCGACACGGTACAGCCCGCATGGCACGGCCGCGCCGGTGTTGACACGGCGCGTGTGAACGAATCGGCCCAAGAACTGCCGCAACTGGAGTTCAGCCGGTTTGCGTCAGTGGCGGGCCAGGATCGACTGCGACGTATCGGTTACACCCTGAACACCCAAAATGAACTGGAACTGTGGTTGTGGCCGGGGCTCGACATGCTGCCAGGCACCGAAGCCGCGCGTTACGTGGTGCTGCCCGGCGTCAGCAGTATCACCTTTGAGTATATGAACGCGGCACTGCTGTGGGTGCCAATCTGGCCAACGGCAGCGGACGATGCAGACATTCCTCGCGCCGTGCGTTTTCGACTGGAAATGCTTGATGGCGATGTGTTGATCCGTATTTTTTCCCTGAGCACCTGAACATGTATTTTTTGCAAAGCAAGCCCCAGTGCGGTCGCAAACCCTTGCAGTTGAAACACGCGCAACAGGGTGTTGCCATTATTATGGCAATGGCGGTAGTGACCCTCGCGGCACTGGCAGCCACCGCCATTGTTGTCACACAAAGTACCTGGGCCAGACGTGTGCAATTGGCTAACGATCACACACAGGCGCAGTTGTTGATACAAACCGGACTGGATTGGGGGCGCGCGGTATTAAGCGACGATCTGCGTGTCAGCACGGCAGATCACGCTGGCGAACCCTGGGCCATGGTGTTGCCGGCAGTCAGTGTCGACAATGGCAATCTGCTCGGCCATATCGAAGACCAACAAGGCCGTTTTAATCTCAACAATCTGTTGCAGGATGGCAATATCAATGCCAGCCAACTTGAGGCCTACCAACGTCTGCTGGTGTTATTAAACCTGCCGCCGGTGCTGGCACTGACATTGGCGGACTGGCTGGACACCGATCAACAGGTGCAGCCCGGTGGTGGCGCAGAGGATGTGTACTACCTGGCACTGCCGCTACCGTATCTGGCGGCCAACAGAGCCATGCAAGATGTTGCTGAACTGGCGGATGTTGCGGGCTACGATGCCATGGTGCGCGCCCGGCTGATGCCATTTGTCACCGCGTTGCCGGGATTTGCGGCACTGAATGTCAATATGGCCACCGCCGAAGTGTTGGCGGCAGTGATTCCAGATCTGGGTCTCGATGGTGCGCGCACCTTGGTGGTCAGACGCCATCAGGCGTGGTTTCGCAACTACGCGGATTTTATCAGCCAGTTGCCGCAGCAGCTGCTCAACACCTCGGGGGTCAGTCTGTCGGAAAACAACCTGAGCGTCAGCAGCCATTTTTTTATTGCAACGGCACAGGTCAGTTTTGGCGGCGCCCAAGCGCGCGGTTCAGCGCTGCTCGCGCGCTCATCTGCCGGTTGGCCGCGAGTGGTGTGGCGCAAATATCAGTAACTTTTTATAACATCCACGAGCCGATGTCAGCCGCGTTGCCTTCGCCGCCGCTTTGCCCGTCCGAGCCAAAACTGAAGATATCAATTTCGCCATACAGACCGGGATTCAGGTATGCGTATGGCGTCCCCCAGGGATCGACGGGCAAGCGCTCCAGATAACCACCCGTTTTCCAGTTGCCGGGCACCGGTGTACCAGTGGGGCGCACAATCAATGCCTGCAGCCCCTGTTCTGTGCTGGGATAATTTTGGGTATCCAGTCGATAGAGACGCAATGCCTGCATCAAACTGGCGATGTCCTGACGCGCAGCCATCACTCTGGCATCATCGGGTCTGCTGATAATCCTCGGCACCACCAGTGCACCCAGAATGCCCAGTATCACCACCACTACCATCAACTCGAGCAAAGTGAACCCCTGCTGCGGCCGTGTCTTTCGTTTGATCATAACGTGCTCCCTGATGTCTGGCAGACAGTGCGCTATTACGCGCCAACACTCTGTTCGACAGCGCACATACGCGTTGCCGCTTTATCCTTAAGCTGCACAGCATTCCTCCAAGGACTCTCCCGTGAACAAAGGTTTAACCATCCAGACAGCGTTAGTGTTGTTGCTGACACTGATTGCGTTGGTGCTGCTCAGCCTGACGGTTGCCTACCGATTATGGTTGTGGTTTGCGCCACCGGTCGAAGCGCCGGCGCCGCCAGCGCTGCCGCTCGAGTTCGCTGTGCAATCGACAGTGGGTTTGTTTGGCATCCCGCCTGATTCAGCGCCCGTCATCAGCCTGCTGCCAGCCTCCACCGGTCTGGCGTTTCGCCTGCTGGGCATTGTTGCGGCACAGGGCGACGGTGCTGATTACGCCGTGATACAAGTTGCTCCCGGCACCATTGTTGCCATTCGTGAAGGCGAGGACATCGCACCGGGTGTGCGCCTGACCACGGTGCATAACGACCATCTGATTCTGGAACGCTCTGGTGTACAAGAAACCTTGTCGTGGCCTCAGCCATGAACAAGGCCAGCACACTGTTAAGAATCCGCATAGCGCTCAGCGCTGAACCACAGCGCTGCGAATGGGCGCTGCTTGGCCCTGATTATCTGCTGTCCAGCGGCGAAGATGCATTAACCGATCTGCCGGCACATCGCGACCGCATTGAATTGATCTTGCATGCCAATGATGTGCTGATCACGCAGCTGCAGCTGCCCGACAATGCACGTTATCAAAGCGATACCTTGCTGTCGTATGCGGTGGAAGACATCGCAGCCGGCGACCCGCAATCCAATCAGGTGAGCTGGCTGGGGGCCGACGAGGCCGGCAACCATACGCTGGCGGTGCTGGACAAACAGGCACTGCAACGTTGGCGCGGCGCGCTGGCCGCCGTCAATATTCGTAATTTCGATTTGCGTTGCGAGTCCTTGCTGTTGCCTCGTGAAGAAGGCACCTGGAGCCTGGCGTGGGCTGGCACCGACGGGTTTGTGCGCAGTAGTGATCTCAATGGTTGGGCGACCGACTGCGGTGACCCGCACTGTCCACCGCTGTCGCTATCGCTGGCGTTATTGTCGTCTGTTGATTCGCCGCCACCAACCGCCATCAAGCTGTACACCACCGCAAAAAGTGCCAGGCCCGACCTGGCGGCCTGGTCTGAGTTGCTGGGTGTGCCGGTGATTGACTCGGGCGAGTGGGACTGGCGATCGCCGCTGACCCTGACCGGCCCATGCCTGTCACAGCAGCGCCCGCGTTGGGACGTTTTTAACGGTTTATGGCCAAGGTTGCGCCCGGCGATGTGGCTGCTGGTGTGCGCATTGTTGCTACAAGGCGCCGCGACCGGTGTTGATCAGTTCTTGCTGAATGCAGAGCAACGTGCCCTGCGCGCACAGATGGACGCGCGGTTTCGCAGTGTCTTTCCTGACGCGGTTGCCGTGATCAATCCTGCGTTGCAGATGCAGCGACAACTCACTACGTTCAGACAACAAAACGGCATCAGTGATCACAGCGATTTTCTACCCATGCTGCAGCAACTGGCGCAGGCCACTGAACAACTGCCGGCCGGTTTATTACGCACAGTGAGTTGGGAAAGCGGACGCATGACCATCGAATTTGTGGGCATGACAGAGAGCGACGGCTTGACGGTGCAAACCCGATTGCAACAAGCGGGGCTGCGCGTTGACGTTGCGCCCGGTAATTCAGCCTGGGTATTCATTATCAGCCCGGCCTAAAACAACCTTCTGGACACGCATTTTGCAAAAAGTACTCAGCACATCAACACACTCTATCGCTCAGCTCGTTCGCACGCAGTGGCAGGCGCGCTCACCGCGTGAACGACAATTGTTGGCCATCACCACCACCGTCATGGTGGTGAGTCTGACGCTGTGGCTGTTGATCAGTGGGCATGGTGCCGTCACCGCGCTGCACAGCACTTTACCTGCGCTGCGCATGCAGGCGGAGACCGTGGAGCGTCAAGCCAGCGAACTTGAACGCTTAAGATTACTGCCTGCACCGGCTGCCTCCGCAGCCAGCCTGTTACCCATGGTCCAGGAGATGGCAATCATCGCAGGGCTTACCGACACGCTGTCCAGTCTTGACGCATTGGACAGTGATCGGGTGGTGGTGGCTTTCGGCACGATTCCTTTTCCGATGTGGATTGACTGGCTTCATACCCTGTCATTGCAGGGCATTCGGGTTGAGAGCATCACCATGGAAACGCTGCTGACTCCCGGTCTTGTCAGTACCAGAGCCACGCTGTTGCGCGCTGGCACTCAGTGAGCAGGTTCCGGCTGTTGCTGGTGACAATAGGCGTGACGCCGTTGATCCTGTGTTGGACTGCGCCCGCCACCTTGATCGATGGTGCGTTGAGTCAGCTCAGCGGTGGGCATTTGCGAGTGGTCTCCGCCAGCGGCACACTGTGGTCAGGACACGGACAATTGGAAATTCGCGACACGTTGGGCAACAGCGTTTACGCCAGCAACATTGATTGGACACTCAACAAGCGCGCCTTGTTACTCGGCCGGCTGTCGCTCAGTTATCACGCAATGAACCAGACAATACCAACCACCGTGCAACTGGGTTTCTCGTCGATTGGTTTCACCGACATGGCGTTTGATTTACCCGCTGCTGCATTGATGTCATTGCTCCCCGCCGCACAAGGTTATGGCCTGGGCGGCAGACTGAATTTTTCCAGCCAATCACTGAGTTTGACTCGCAGTGCCACTGTCGGTACGGCGGTATTGCGTTGGCAGGATGCCAGTTCAGGTCTCGCGCCTGTTGCGCCGCTGGGCAGTTATGCGTTGCACCTCGTTGGGCAGCCGTCACCGGTTGAATTCACCGGCACATTGTCCACCTTGCGTGGCCCTTTGCAACTGGATGGCACCGCTCAGTTGGGTATCACGCAGACTCCTGTGGTGCAGATTATTGCCGGCTTGCCGGAAAATGACTATCAGACTCTGGCGCCGTTTATCCGCTTGATCGGTGTGGAGACCGCAGGCAATCAGTTTTTGATTGATCTCTAATCTCTGGCGCAGACGCCGAATTTGCTGGTTTGTTCTTCACCGCACAGAGCAAATGATCGGAATTCACCATGATGTGCGCTACTGTGCCTGGTCACCGGTACCCACTGATTACATCTGTATCTGATAGCAACAGGATTGAACAATGTTTACAGGGTCACGGCTTTTACAAGGCAATCGGCTGGTGGATGAACTGCCCGTTGAACAGCACAACCGACTGCTTGCCAAGAGTGAATTGATATCACTGAACACAAACCAGATCTTGTGTGATCAGGAGATGAATCTGACACACGTTTATTTTCCGACGACGGCGACAATTTCCATGATGGTCAAAGTCAATGAACACCCACCATTGGGCATGATTCTGGTGGGTAGCGAAGGCATGTTAGGTGCCAGTCTGGTGCTGGGTGTGCGAGCTGCCCCCTTCAGAGCTGCCGTACAGGGGAAAGGGTCAGCATTGAGAATCAGTGTATCGGGCTTTAACAGCCTGATCAGTGAAAATCCGGCGATTGCGGATGTGCTTGGTCGTTATGTCTTTGTCATGATGGAGCAGCTATCACAGACAGCAGCTTGCCATCGCTTCCACGAAGTGGAACCACGACTGGTCCGCTGGTTGTTGCTGACACACGACCGGGCACAAGGCGACAGTTTTAACCTGACGCACTTGTTACTGGCAGAAATGCTTGGCGTCCAGCGCAGTGCAGTAACAATAGCCGCTGGCATCCTACAACAGAAAAATCTGATCAGTTATGCACGTGGCGTCATCACCATTGTTGACCGCATAGGATTGGAAAAACTTAGCTGCGAGTGTTACGGTCTGCTGGTGGCCGACTATCAGCGTCAAATTGCCTGACGGAGTAAAAAGCAACATGGTGCGTTTAAAATTCTCGATCACACTGGCTTACCAGATTCAGGACCGGCCGTGTGACTTTATCTTTAATATTCAACCGGCTTTCACTGAGCGCCAATGCGTATTTGATGAAACGCTGACCGTCAGCCAAGCAGTGCCAATCCATGCGCTGGTCAATGATGCTGACGGCAGTCGCTTTTTGCGTCTGCAAGCCAATGCGGGGTCATTGGAAGTCAGCTATCAAGGCACAGTGGATATCAATCACTTTCAGGAAGATCCCGCGGTGCTCAGAGAAATGCCGGTTGCAGACCTGCCTCTGGATGCCTTGTCTTATGTCTACCCCAGCCGCTATTGCCAGTCGGACAAATTACGGGCTCTGGCTAACTATGAGTTTGGTCACATGTCGCCGGGTTACGATCGCGTATTGGCCATTCAACGCTGGGTCAATAATCGCACACGCTTTTTAACAGGAAGCTCTGGTGGCGCAACGTCCGCGTTGGATACCCTGGTGGATCATGCCGGCGTATGTCGTGACTTTGCACACCTGATGATTGCCATCTGTCGTGCCCTGAATATGCCCGCAAGATTTGTGTCAGGCATCGACTATGGCGCCGACCCTAGTCTTGGCCCTACCGATTTCCATGCTTACGTGGAGGTGATGCTGAGTGGGCGTTGGTACCTGTTTGACCCGAGTGGTGTTGCACCACCGATGGGTTTGATCCGCTTGGGAACGGGTCGCGATGCCGCTGACATTCCGTTTGTGACGGTGTTTGGGAACGTGTTTTCGGAAGCTCCACGGGTGATAATTGACGCGATTACGGACCCGTCGGCAGGTTTGCAGTTACCGGTTTATCAGCGTTATGCCTTGTCGAGCGCAGGTCGATCATGCAGTGCATACACATCGTTTAACGGGGCAACAAGCTGATTTCGACGGCCTCCAGGGTGGACTGATAATTCAGCAGATAATCGCCGCCCAGCGCAACAGCTTGTTGTGCGTGATGAAGCGCCAGCTCACCCTGCCCTTGCTCCAATAGAATCTGGGCAAGGTTGTTGTGTGCCGGCGCGTAATCCGGATGGTCCAACAGCAAGGCACTGAACTGCTCGCGTGCATGACTGGGCAGCTGCTGACTGTACAGCAAGTTGCCGTACCCCATGCGCAGATTGATATCCGATGGCCAATGCTGAAGACCACTGATGTAGGCGCTCGCAGCCAGCTCGGACGCATTATTTTGCTCAAACGCCGCCAAGGCGCTGAAGTAAGCGGCCGGCTCACCCATCACCGGCATATCGCCCGGTGACAAGGTCAGGATCGCCCAATGCTGGGCTCGTGCCCAGGTGCGCTCGAACGTCGCTAAGGACATGTCGTAGTTTTCAATCATGCCTGAATTGAGAATGATCCTGCCGCCTTGCACATCAAAGCCTTTGACCACCGCAAAGTGCCAACGTGGATACCACCTCAAACTGAGATTTTGCAACACCAATACTGGCTGTCCCGCCGCCACTTCACTGAGCAGCGCTTCCAATGTAGGCGTCAGCCGATAGGCGAGGCGACCCAAACTCCGAGTCGCCGCCACCATTTCCACTTGAAATGAACCTTCGCGCGCTGGCACATAGACCAGCGGCACCAGTTGCTCCGGAGTTACGCTGATGCCACTGGCTGACAGCATGGTTGCCAAGGCAGCTGGCCCGCACTGATACAAATCCTGGGCAAAAAAAGGCACCTGGCTTAGCAACACAGGTGCCGAAAGTGACGCATTAACATTCTGCCTGAGTTCAGTCCGTAGACCCGCAGATTGTGGAGCAGTTAGGCAGGCACTCAGCAACAACGTCAGAAACAACATTACGGGTAGTTTTAAAGCCATTGTTGAACACCTGATTCAGCGCTTAGATGCCTGGAAAAACGTCAGTCGCACCCAACAGATCAAGCAATACAAAAATCAGGATCACACCCAGCACCAGGCCAACCGCGCCATTTGCGCCCGCAGGCAGCATATCCATCTGGTTTTGAATCTGTAGCAACTCACTTTCTGTCATGTTGTTGATACGCGCATCAACATCGGCTGCGCTGACGCCATAACCGAGCATGGCATGACGCACGTCATCACGCGCCATAAAGCTGCGCACATCATCACGTTGCATCTGGACTTCAGCCTGCATGGCCAGCGCGGGAGTACCCACCATATCAGCCATCACTGGCGCTTGGAAACTGACGGCGGTGAGTGCCAGTGCAACTGACAAGATACCGGGTGTGCGTAACATTTTTGTAATTTTCATATGCGAAATTCCTTTTTAAAGCGGGAAAACCGGAAGCGGTCAGTGTTGGCAATTACTTTCTGCCTGACACTAAATTAGCAGAATCCCTTTGGAGTTCCGTTCGGTAGAGCACAGAGCGGTGCGTCATTTCCCGGTCATACTGCAATGACTGAAAAAACACAGAATCAAAACAAGCAACTCAAAATCAAATAAGTGGATATTATTAACATGCGTAAAATTTCATGGTACCTGACCGGCTTACTGGCACTCTCTGCACTTGGGGCGTGTGTTCCACAGGACACTGCCACGGCCGAAGCCGGCGCAAAGTCTGCTGAAACAACACCTTCCTTTGTTGTTGAACAGCGAGCGCCAGCACCCCTGCCAGCGGTCTGCAGCAACTGCGGTACTGTGCGCGCCATCAATACCGTGTCGCAGCAAGGCCAGGCGACCGGCGCTGGCGCCGTGATTGGTGCGATTGTGGGTGGTGTTGCGGGCAATCAGGTTGGCGGTGGCTCAGGGCAAGACATTGCAACCGCAGCCGGTGCGATCGGCGGCGCATTGCTGGGCAACAACATTGAAAGAAATCGTAATGCTGTTGCCTATCACGAAATCGTGATTGATATGGAAGGCGGCGGTCAACAATTTATCAATGTACAAGACACCATGGGCATCTATGTGGGCGTCCCGGTACGTGTGCAAAACGGCAACATCACCATACGGTAATGCTGACGGTGTTATTGAGCTAAGGGCAAACTCAATACGCGGGGTTTGCCCAGACTGTCTGCGTCAGGATTGTAGGCCGAGTCGCCATCGCTGAAGCGTTCGAGATATCGCTCCAGCGCGTCGATATCCAATACGCCAGCAAGGCGATCAGTGCCCACACCCAGTGTTGAAAATCCGTCCCCACCATCTGCAATAAAATTATTGATCGTTACCCTGATTGGCAGATCTGCATCCAACAGCTCGCCGGCCTGCACAAGGCGTGTGCCGTTGAGTGACATCTCAACTATTCTGTTGCACTCAGGCGCACTCTCGTCAAACTGATAACTGAAACCCGCAGACACTTGCAGGATGGTGCGCTGTCTGCGCCCCAGACACCCTGGAAACTGCTGTTCCAATACGTCTTTTAGTTGCCGTGCTGTATAGGTCATGGTGACCAGAGAATTGCCAAAAGGCTGCATGCTGTAAATTGCACCGTAAGTGATATAACCCGGATAGAGCTCGGCACTCATGTTGGCGCGCACACCGCCGGAATTCATCAACGCCAGCTGCGCGCCGCCGGTTTCCGGAGATTGTGTGGCTGCTAATTGGGCATCCGCAACCATATTGCCCGCATCACTTTGCCCGTTTGAAGCGTCGTTGCTGCGGGTCACAGCAGCTGACATCACACCAATGACTCTATCTGCCAGGGGCTGAGCCAGATCACTGTAGGCATGAATCAAGCGCGTGATGTCCGGAACCGGCATAACAGACTCGTCTTGGACAACAAGTACGTTTTTGAGCGTGATATCAACTATATCACCACTGGCATCATCGATCAGGACGTCAATATCTGTGACAACAGACGCGGCTCCTTGTGCATGGGTGACAGGAATCAGACGTCCAACACTGTTAGGTATCCTGCAGTTGTAAGCCACCGGGCTGTGACCAGTAATCACCAGGTCAACCGCATCATCGAGCTGAGCAACAATCTCAGCGATTGGCATCACCAGATCGGACGACATGATGTCATCCAGACACGTGTTGTATTCGCCAAACGCCGTTGGTCTTAGTCCGCCTTCGTGAATCAATACCACTATGGCTTCAATTCCACGCGCCCGAATCTCCGGTACCAGGGCATTGATGGTTTCCGCTTCATCCTTAAACTGCAAGGTGCGTATCCCCTCTGCCAGCACAACGTTGGGCGTGCCTTCCAAAGTAAGGCCAATAAAGGCAATTTCATGATCACCAAACGCTTTTGTGCCATAGGCAGGAAACAAGGTATCGCCCGTTTGTTCATTCACAACATTGGCAGCCAGAAATCCGAACTGAGCGCCTTCAAACGGGACCGGTGTCCCCACGATGGCGCCCTGGCAGGTGTTGGCATCATCGGGATGACAGCCACCATGCTGCATGCGCAGCAACTCATCCGTGCCCTCGTCAAACTCGTGGTTGCCAACCGCGTTAAACTCCAGACGCAGTCGATTCATGACTTCGATGGTTGGTTCATCATGAAACAATGCGGACACCAGCGGACTGGCGCCAATCAGATCACCTGCGGAAACCACCACGTTGTAAGGGTTTTGTGCTCTGAGTTTGTCAACGTAGGCTGCAAAAACATCCACACCCCCTACCGGCACGTCGGCCACATTGCCAGCGCTAAACAGATTGCCGTGAAAATCATTAAACGCAATAATCTTGACTTGGGTATCGGCGACGGCAACAGGTGCAAGCATGGCCGTCGCCAAAAAAACACGGGTAATAATGCTGCATTTGGGCATAATGAACTTCCGGCAATAAAATGGGTGCAGCCGCTGCGCAATGAAAATTATCCAGAGACGCGAGGGTACTGCATGCGTGATAGCAATTTTGTGACAAAGCCTATGACAGGAATGGCTTCGATACCAACAAGAATTTTGCAGCAGACTGTTTTATTGGCGACAGCCATGTTGTTTGCTCACACGATTGTCGCCCAGGCCCCTCTCAACCCACTGCAGCAAGCACCTTCCCTGATCGAGCAACGGGCACTGTACCAACAAGCTCAGCAGGCGCAGGCGCGCGGACAAACCAGTGAACTGCGTGACCTGATGGCGCAGCTTGAAGATTACCCGCTGCATATCTATCTGGAGTACAACACATTACGGCCTGCGCTAGCCGGCTGGGCCCGAACAGGAAACAACGAAGGATTTGCCACGGTGGATGATTTTCTGGTACGCCATCGTGACTCGTATCTTGGCAACCGTCTGGAGCGCGAATGGGTGTCGGCGCTGGCCGATCATACGCGATGGTCTGACGTTGCGCGTTACCATCGCATGGAAAACACCAACACCACCCTGACCTGTCGGGCGCTGCGTGCCCAGCTGGAATTGGGCAATACCGCTGCCCTGGTGGACGTTGCGCCGCTGTGGAATGTCGATTATTCACAGCCCAACGATTGTGACCCGGTGTTTGAAGCATGGCTGGCACAAGGATTTCTGGAACCCGGGATTGCCTGGCAACGTTTTACCAAAACCTTACAATCCCGTCAGCTGGGTCTGGCGCGTTATGTGTCGCGCCTGATGCCGGAACGCGAACGCCAGTTGTCTGAAGTATTTTTAAGAATCGACAGCCAGCCGGAACGCCTGCTGACAGACTCTGCGTTGACAGCGCAAGAACCGGAAATCCGGGAGATAATTCTGCATGGAGTGCGGCGCCTCGCGCTGGTGGACGCAACCCAGGCACTGACAGCCCTAAACAAACATCAGCAGGTTCATCAATTTAGCGCAGATGACGTCAACGCCAGCAAACAATTTATTGCCCAGCGCAGCTTGCAACAAGGGCTGGTAACCCAGACCGAGAACTTGCTGGCTAACGAACCTGATCTGGGTACCGAAACGCTGGTGGGCTGGATTTTACGCGATGCCATTCGCAATCAGGATTGGCAGCGCATGGCAAGCTGGTTACCCCGGTTGCCCGACGATGCCATTAACACCGAACGCTGGAAATATTGGCGGGCGCGCACCCTCGAACAACTCAATGCGACCGGCGTCGATAATGACAGTGCGTTACCGGAGGCCCAGGATCTGTATTACGAATTGGCACAAACCCGCAGTTTTTACGGGTTTCTGGCCGCGGACAAGTTAGGCCTTCCCTATGAACTGGTTGACCGACCGGTGCCAGTCCGCACCGAAGACGTCAGCGCCCTGTACAGCAATCCCGCGATTCAGCGCGCCCATGAGTTATATGTGCTCGGCGATGAGCTCAGCGCGCGTAATGAATGGCAGTTTGCCCAGTCCCGCTTGAGCGCCGAACAGCTTGTCAGCAGCGGTCTGATCGCTGACAGCTGGGGCTGGCACCGCAACGGTATACAAGCCATGATTCGTGCGCAGTATTGGGACGATCTGCAACTGCGCTTTCCGCTGGCATACGGCGACTTGTTTGCCAGCGCCGCAACACAACTCGATGTCTCTCAGCAGTTATTGTTTGCCATAGCCCGGCAGGAAAGCGCATTTATGCATGATGTACGCTCCAGCGCTGGTGCGCTGGGTTTGATGCAGCTGATGCCGGCAACCGGGCGGGAAACCGCCTCGCGAGCCGGGCTTCGCATCAACGATCAGGACTTGCTGAGACCGGAAATCAATATACAACTTGGCAGCCGTTATCTGGCGCAGCTGCTGAACGACTTTGACGGCAATCGTGCACTGGCAGCCGCAGCCTATAACGCGGGACCCAACCGCGTGCGGCAATGGCTTAGGCAGACTGGCAACAATCCTCTGCCGCTGGATGCCTGGATTGAAACCATCCCGTTTGCTGAAACGCGCAACTATGTGCAGAACGTCCTCGCGTTTTCGGTCATCTACGGCTACCGCATGGGCCAACCTACACGTTTTCTGAGTGAGCAGGAAATCAACAGCAACTTGTAACACCCGCACGGCTGCTCAAGGTGCTTTGTAACGGCCAAAGGCCTTCGACAAGGCCGCGGCCAACTCGGCACGCCGGTAGGGTTTGGTTAAAACGGGTAATTCAGCTACAGCCAGACGCGATGAATAACCAGAGGTGTATAACACCCGTAATGCCGGGTACAACACGTGTGCTTTGGCCGACAAATCCAGCCCGGTCATGCCCGTCATCTGCACATCGGTGAACAGTAAATCAAGGTGTTGAGCGCTGCCATGTAATGCTTGCAGCATCTCAAGCGCTGCCTCGCCGCTGGCGGCCACTAGCACCTTGTATCCAAGAGACTCCAGATTAAATTGCGCCAGCTGGCGCACCAGTGCGTCATCTTCCACCAATAAAATAGTCTCCGAGCCGCCAATCAGATCGCCTGCAACCCCCGATACCGTTGCTGGCATCGACAGCTCGGCC
>JAUSPW010000126.1 GCA_030652635.1 Pseudohongiella sp.
CGGCAGTGGGTCGTGAATAGCCAGGCGCTTAACAAGGCGCATCATTCGCTCCCGTTGGTCGCTGGGACAGCCAAAACGCTTCGCTTATTTGGCCGCCCATGTGCGCGGCGTTAGGAGACTGTCTCTGTGATTACCTTCCGGCCCGCAGAAGATTTGACCAACGCTGCAGAGCTTACACTCACAAATATGCGCTCGTATTACGAGTTGTACTCGGTAGAATGGAGTAGCACTGACATTGAGAAGATGACTCAGGATCTTTCAAATTGGGAGATTCTGCTGCATGACGAACCTGTCGGTATCATGAGGCTGTCATTCGATAGTGATGAGTGCCAGGTTAGGGACCTGCAGGTCAGTATGCAGCATCAGAACCAAGGAATTGGTTCTCGGGCTCTGGCAGAGGCCGAGCGATTCGCGAAGGAATCTGGCGCGCGCATACTTAAATTGAGAGTCTTTAAATGCAGTCCAGCTGTTGATCTGTATAGGAGAAGTGGCTTTGGCATACACAATGAGGATGATCGATTCTTCTACATGGAGCGTCCCGTCTCCTAACAAATCAAACAACTACGCGCCTACGGCGCCGGACGCGCTAAAGCGCGCCGGTTTTTGAGGCGTTATGCAGGATCTCAAGTGCCAAACGAGCATTTGACTTCTGTCACGTGACGCATTACATTTGTTCGCATGATCAAGACTTTCGCAGACAAGCACACCAAAGCTCTATACGAATCAGGGAAGTCAGGGAAATTTCCGCCAGACATTCATACCCGGGCGTCGCGAAAACTTGAATATGTCAACCTGGCCACATGCCTGGATGATCTGAAGGTTCCGCCCGGTAATAAACTGCACAGATTGACCGATGATCGTGAAGGGCAGCATGCCATCGCGGTTAATGATCAGTGGAGAATCTGCTTCAGATTCGAAGATGGTGATGCTTTCGAGGTTGAAGTCTGCGATTACCATTAATGAGGTGTTGTATATGACTATTAACAATACAGGTTTGAAGAGAAAGCCCACCCATCCGGGAGAAATGCTTCGAGAAGATTTTATGCCGGATTACAAACTGAGCGTGTCGGGTCTGGCTGATGCTTTGGGTGTGTCGCGACAATCAATCAATGAGCTGTTGCGTGAGCGTCGTGCGGTAAGTCCGGAGATGGCAATACGTCTTGGGCGTTTATTTGGTAACTCTGCTGAGTTCTGGCTCAATGCACAGCGTGCATTAGATTTGTGGGAGGCCAACCAAGCACTAAAATCTGAAGTTGCCCGAATTCGCCCGCTAATTGCTGCATAACCATCAATTGCATGCGACCAGCAGAGCTGGCCCGTGAATACGCGCGTTATGCATTCAGCGAGGCAGCAAAGTGAGCTGGCTAAAAAATATATTTGGTAAACATAGAGCTGAAGAGAAAGACCAGTCAAAAGCCTTCGTTTCGGTCGTGGAGGAGATCAAAAGTGCAGTAAAGGTAGATGATGGCCACTATACGGACAGTGTCGAGAAAATTAAGTCTCTGAAGCGAGATGGCAAGAATACAGAAGCTATTGAAGTTCTTCTTAAGTGCGTTGATGCGACTGAGAATGAAGCAAAGTCAGCTAACTCTCAGCCACCTGTACTCGATGATTGGTTCGCTTTTTTGGAGGCAGGACGATCTGATACCGGTCGGGGCGTGGCTCCTTGGTATTACGAACAACTAGCGATTTTGTATCGAAAGGAAAAGCAGTACAACAAAGAGGTTGAAATTCTGGAGCGTTACGAGAAGCAGAGCAAGGCACTAGGTGTTGGTCCTCAAAAGTTAGCAGAACGTTTGATAAAAGCCAAAGAGCTTGCAAGGAAAAATGCATGACAATCCGCAGCAATCGCTCCCGTTGGTCGCTGGGACAGCCAAAACGCTGCGCTTATTTGGCCGCCCTTGTGCGGGGCGTTATGAGCCCCTAGCATCAGTTCTTGTGCAACATAACAAATATGTTACTATCTGCTCATGACATGGACGATTGAATACAGATACAAGGATGTGGAGCAGTTTGTATTGATGCTGCCCGCTGGCTTGTCAGCAAAGTATTTCCACCTGACAGATTTGATGTTGGAATTTGGAGCAGATCTGGGCATGCCCCACACAAAGGCTATGTCCGATGGCCTATGTGAACTGAGGGTCAAGGGCAAGGAAGGAATTGCCAGGGTCTTTTACTGCACCAAGGTGGGCAAGCGCATCATTATGCTGCATGGGTTTGTAAAGAAAACACAGAAGACGCCAACCAAAGAATTGCGTAAAGCTCAGCAGCGTTTGAGCGAGGTTAAGAATGAAGCACAGTGACTTAAAAGCAAAAGCACTTTCCAACCCTGAAGTGAAAGCTGCATATGATGAAATGGCTCCGGAATTTGCACTTCTGCGACAAATGCTCAAGGCAAGGCAAAAAGCGGGTCTGAGCCAAGCTGACGTTGCTGAGCGCATGGGCACGAAACCACCGGCAGTAACAAGGCTCGAGTCGTCATTGGGTAATGGCAAGCATTCTCCTTCGCTGGCCACGCTGCAAAAGTATGCGCACGCGGTTGGGTATGAACTACAGGTTAAATTAGTCCGCCCGTGATCAGGTCAGCTCATAACAATCCGCAGCAATCGCTCCCGGTGGTCGCTGGGACAGCCAAAACGCTGCGCTTATTTTGCCGCCCTTGTGCGGGGCGTTAGGGCAGCAACACGGAGCATCATGGCCATTCAGAGCTTATCGTCAGG
>JAUSPW010000211.1 GCA_030652635.1 Pseudohongiella sp.
TCCACCGCCTGCGGCGGAACCGGCCATTGTGCAAGAGATCTGTGCGTTAGATGTCCGGGTGAGCTGCGCTGCTTGTCACGCCCATCCTGCAGGCCCCTTCCCGTTGTTAAGGCAAACCGCTACACTCCGGGCATTGCTTACACATCTACCCGTTGAATCCTGTCCTGATGCCTGCATTCAGACCGTTGTTACAAGCCAGCATGCTGATGCTCGCCAGTGCCTCGCTGCACGCACAGTCCCAGGAATTCCTGCCACGCCTGCCTGCTGACATACTGGATGTGCGTTCACCTGTTGATCGTGTGGTCGGCGCACCGGGTAGCATGCGCATCACTGACCGCAGTTGCAGATCAGTTCCTCTGAGCAATGCGCGCCAACGTATTGTTGATACGGCCGTGCAGGAGTGGGCCTACTTTGGCTTCAGCGTCGATGAGCAGCAGCGCCTCAATCCCGCAGCCCAACGGTCTTCCCAACAGTTTCCCCAGTCAGCCCCGCAAGCAATGGGGCGCGGTACATTTGGCCGTTTGAGTACTGACGAGAATGCACGACTGGCGAGCTCAATTGCCGGCTATTGGGCGGCTACGCCTGACAGTGACTGGATAGTGCAAGGTCAGAATGTCAACTGGAATAGTGAAGGCGCGGGAGCGCGCTGGCGCAATGCGTGGTCCGCCGCCTTTATCTCCTGGGTGATGTGTGAAAGTGGTCTGGGAGATCCTGATCAGTTCCGCCGTGCTATCGCCCATCACAGCTACATTGATCAGGCCATCCGGGCAACGGATGGCAACGATGCCGAATCTGTTTATTCCGCCTTTGATCCGGGGCAGGCCGCCGTCGAGCCGGGTGATTTGTTATGCCGCGGTAGCAGGCCGGTCTACCGCAATCTGGCAGACAGACGCTCGCAAATCGGTGAAGGTGCCCGCACCCATTGCGATATAGTGGTCAAAGTAGATACCGACGCGCAGAAAATTATGGTGATCGGCGGCAACGTGCGCGGCACGGTACGCATGAAAGTGCTGCATGCGGTGCAGGATGACGGCGGCGAGTTACGCCCCTTGTCGGATAATGGCCGGGTTCTGTTTGCTCACCTCAAACTGGAGGCGCCCGCGATCGCTTTAAACGCGCTGGATAATACACCGACCTTGCGGGCCTTGCCCGGTTCCTGAGCAATGTTCTTTTGAGCGCCAAACCGCTCAATTAATCGCTTGATGGCGATATATGAGCGTTAAACCGCTCAGGCATTGCTTAATGGCTCAATAATGAGCATTATGATGCTCACTATTGAGTCAGGGCTCGCTGTATGCAACTCACACTACAGACAAGACTGGACACTGGATGGCATGATGCCGGTGTTCTTATGATTGCTGAACCGGCCAAGGGACGAG
>JAUSPW010000147.1 GCA_030652635.1 Pseudohongiella sp.
ATCTTGCCATCGCCAATTTTGTCAGTGCGGGCGGCCGAGATGATCGCGGCAACGGCCTGATCGACCATATCATCGGTAAGGATGACCTCGATCTTCACTTTGGGCAGGAAATCCACCACATATTCAGCGCCACGATACAGCTCGGTGTGACCCTTTTGACGCCCAAACCCTTTAACCTCAGTTACTGTGATGCCCTGCACGCCAATCTCTGACAATGCCTCTCTGGCATCGTCCAGTTTGAAAGGCTTGATAATCGCCGTTACTAACTTCATGTCTCGCTCCTTGTTTCTTACAACATAGGTTCTTTAACCTGGGCGCTTGTTTATACCTGCGCCGCCACTTCAGTGCAGATACACCTGTCTGACACTATGCATGGCGCGTGCCATATTAAATTTCGCTATATATTCCAAACAGATACAACTTTTCCGGGAAAAACATACGCAATTTGACGGTATTGACGCATTTGCTGCGCACCAATAAGGTGCATTGATAGCAAAACTCGCACCCATGCTGTGCCGGCCTGAATAGCCACGGGAATTATGGTATTGTCGTCACCTCAGCAATGGCAGGAAAACAGTCCAAAAGAGGGGCAGATGATTAACAAACAGATTCTTGATGATATCGCTGAACAAGTCAGCCGCCGCCTGCCTCAGCTGAATGCGCTGGGACAGGATGTCTCCGACAGTGTGAAAGGTCTTGTGCAACAAAGCCTTGGCAAACTGGATCTGGTGACGCGCGATGAATTTGAGGCGCAGTTGCGCGCTCTTCAACGTGCTGAGGCCAAAATCCTGGAACTTGAAGCAGCCGTTGCCGAGCTGGAGTCCCGCATCACGCCGTGAGCGATCGCACGGCAAAATGCCGAAAGGCTGCCGCTTGCGCAACATGACTGGCACTGATGATCTGTTCACCGTCCAGATCGGCCAGTGTCCTGGACAATTTGATCATGCGGTGACAAGCCCTGGCAGATAGGTGCAGCTTCTCCATGCTTTGCTGAATCAGTGACTCTGCTGCCGGCTGCATTGGACAAAACTCGTCCAGGCGCTCGGCGTCCAATTCCCGATTCAAACAGCCTTGCCTGACAAACTGCGTCTGCCGACACTGTGTCACTTGTTCCCGCAATTGCGCCGAATCAGGTTCAGGTGTTTTTGGAGGCTTGCGCAATTCCTCGCTGCTCAGGCGCCCAATCTGCACGTGCACATCAATTCTATCCAGCAAAGGCCCGGAAATTTTTTCAAGATAACGCGCAATCCGGTCGGGCGTGCAGCGGCAGAAACCACGCTCGTCACCGGCATAACCGCAAGGGCAGGGGTTCATGGCAGCAATCAGTTGGAATCGGGCGGGATAGCTGACCCGGTACTCGGCACGGCTGATGGTAATCATGCCTGCTTCCAAGGGTTCGCGCAGACTTTCCAGTACATGTCGTTTGAATTCAGTCAGTTCATCCAGAAACAGAATGCCAGCATGCGCCAGTGTGACTTCGCCGGGCGTGATATGCCGTCCGCCACCCACAATAGCCACTGCGCTCGCGCCATGATGGGGCGCTCTGAAAGGTGGGCAAGCCCAATCAGCTGGCTCAAATCTGACACCGGCCACTGAGCGCACAGAGGCAACTGTCAATGCGTCAGATTCACTCAGTGAAGGCAACAGACCAGGCATGGCGTTGGCAAGCAGCGTCTTGCCGGTGCCGGGCGGCCCGACCATCAGCATGTTGTGTCCTATTAAATCACACGCATCTTCCGCTATTGAATCGCGGCGTTCATACTCCATTAAATCGCGTGATACCGCGCAATTCTCAATGGAGTACACAAATTGCCGTTCCCGGTAAATCAAAATGGAATTAAATCTCCCAATGCTCGCTATGCCGCCCAAATTAAGCAAAAAGCTAGGGTCAAGGGAAATCGCCTTGTCAAAATCGCGGACGTTTTGCTCAGCGGAGGTGATTTAGCTTCAGCAACGGCAGCTGGGACTAGAAGGAATCAAATTCCTATTGTACTCAGCAAGAATCCAGTAATTTTTGCCAAACAACATGGCCTGCTAAAGCCGAAAGCTGTTTCCTCCGAGGGCTGGTTAAAGAGGTTGGCGGACCCTGAGGTGTGGTCCCGCCATTTTTTTGTACGTGAGCGTCGTTGGGCAGATAAGACTGCACCATCCGGGCAGTTTTACACCTCTCATCTTTCAATTGGAGCCTCAGCGCTAACTGATGAATCGCAGGATAGGTTTGCCGTTCGGCATGTTGCGGTCTCTCAGTCTGGTGATCTCGCTGTTATCCCAACTTCAGACCAGAAACGACGACGCCGATTTGCGGAGCTACTTACGCGCGGCAAGGGAATCAGCGACATTGCGACGGCAGTCTCTATGGTACCCGTGCTCTTGACATTAACGTGTCCTAGTCGATTCCACAGGACTAAATCACGCCGACTGAACGGCGAAACCATTAGAGTTAAGAATTCTAGATGGGATGGGACCACCCCCGCTGACGGTCAAAAGTGGTTGTCAGCGAAATGGCGGATTCTGACCAGAAGGTTAAACAAGGCAGGCATCGCGATTAGTTGGATCCGAGTAGTCCAACCGCATAAAAGCGGTTGTCCCCATTGGCATATCGTCTTGTTTGCCTGCGAGTCGGATCTCGCAGACATTGAAAACCGCGTTGAAAAAGTATTTGTGAAGGAGACTCCAGAACACAACGAAAAAGGGGCCGAACGCAGAGTGGATTTCAAACCGATAAAAGGTGGTGCAGGAGGCGCCATCGCTTACGTTTCTAGATGCCTGCGGTACATTTCGCGTGATCTGGGGATTGGTGCCTCAGTGGCTGACCAAGAGGAGGCTGACCGCGCTGCTGCATGGTCTCGGACATGGGGGATCCGCTGCTATCAAACTTCGCATGACAAGGCCACGCTGTGGAGAGAAATTCGCGGCGGGAAAACTGAATACTGCGGAGCCGCACTCAAGTCGGCCAATCAAGGTGATTATGCCGGCTTTCTCCACGCGGTAGAAGATGAGGGACTGGCGATCAACTACGATGCGCGAGTAGGAAAATATGGGGAGGCCTACAGCGCAGTTTCAGGACTGTCCTCATCCAGCACTATTTTTACACGTAGTCGCGAATGGACTTTAGCTGTAAATCACATCAAAAAAAACAGGATTCTCGAACCCAAGAAAATTGATCTGATTTTCTCCTCAGAAGATGAAATTCTCTCTTAATCACAATGGAAAAAAAAGGACGGTGGCAGTTACGTCATAAGAACCAAGAGGGTCCTGATCTTTTCTCTAACGGCGTTCGGGATCCGCGCAGTCGATATACGTTCAATTAGGTCGCGATTGACCGGTTCAATTAGTTCGTCGTTGCTGTATGTGGACAAGAATACTTCGAATGTGGTCACTTGCACATTGATGCTCGTTCCGTCAATCTCAACATTAACGTCATTCACGTCTTCAGCCAAAGAATGTGCAACAAATATAAGTTCAACTTCCCAATCTTCTCGGCTTGTAAGTGTTTCCCACTCAGCTTTACGGTGTTTCAGCACCTTAGTCAACGTTCTCAAATGATCTTCTAAATATAATTTTGTTAGATGCCCTCCATGAGCTTCGTATGCAACTACCCTTTTACTTGAGAGCTGTTGAAAATCGCAATCGCCTAGCTTTTTCCTGCTTATATTTGACGCGTTGACCGAGTCATTGCAACCCCTCATTTTCCATCCGTCAGCGCTCGGATGCCTTAAATTTGCAATCGCATCAACTATTCTTTGCTCTACAATACCGTAGGTTTGAGTGTTGCCGGCTTTCACGGAGGCAAGCAAGTGCTCCAACATGTCCTCAGTAAAAGGCTGAGGTAAAGCGGTGGGAATCTCAGATGCCAATAATATTACGCGATGAATCAGCATTCTGATCCAAGAGCAAAGCTCCCTCCGCGCAGAGAATCCCATAGAGCGGAGGTTATCCAGAATTGAGAAGAGTGCCCATGCCCCCGGCCTCTCGCCGGGCTTTTTGCTCCGTACCCAGCTTGGAGTAAGCCGCTCCACCGACTTCGCATTGTTTAGAAATGGATTTCCTGCTCCGCATATGGCTTGTGGATATCTGTTCAGAAACTCGTTGGTCAAAATCCCTCTAGGATTGAACTCGTACATATCCGTGATAATAAAGTCCTGGAACTCGGATATCGAACACTGGAAATGTAATATCTGTAGGTAGGGAACAAAGGCAATTAGATTTTCGTCAGGGATCAATATGTCGATCGAGCGTCTCCAATTTAAATCGACTCCGAACCGATCGCCTATTTCCGCGACAATCTCTTTGCATTCCGCAATATTTGCATCAGCAAAAAAAACTTGTGAGGCCTGAATATCTTGGTCATACAATTCGAAAAACTTATCCGAATTTAACTTCTCTGAAAGCCTGACCCTTCCTAATAGTTTATCAACTGTCTGCCTAGTAAATGGAACGCGTGTGTCACGCATACTTAGAAGGTTGGCGATTTGCGATGCTGACAGATTATTTTTTGCTAGAGTAATTATTAGTTCAGCATGGCTGAGAAACGCCGATGCTTGCTCAAAGGTCATAAGGAAGTCATTACCTTGGTATGCAAGGTGTAACTCAAAGTAATTTGATGCAAGAAGCAGATCAGCCTCACTCCCATTGATTCTGATAAGTTGGTTAACGATATTCTTGAGGAGCCTCGAGGGTTTACCAGACTCTTTCCATGTACTCACCTCCTTCCGGAAAAAAAGATCGATCTCGATTGGAGCGATGCCGTTCTGGTTACAAAGCTCTTTCGCTAGTTCAACCGCCTCTGCCTCGCATCTCTCTGAGATGGGTAACAGCAATGTGCGGAT
>JAUSPW010000015.1 GCA_030652635.1 Pseudohongiella sp.
CCGCCGCTGCTGATGGCCGCGCACCAACTGGTGTAATCATGATACGCAGCGCCGTTGAGCAAACGCTGACTGATGCCGTATGCGCGGCGTTCTACATGCAGTCCACCGGGCAACTCACCACCCGTTTGGCAGCCTTGGTAAATGCACTCGCGCATCACCTGCCAGATGGTCAACACCTGTTGCCGGGTTTCCGGAGCGCTGCGCCAGGCCTTTTCATTTTCGGCCACCACACCGGAAATTGGCAGCCCGCTGTTGCGACACCATTTGCTTAAATCTGCGGCACATTCGATGGGGTAAGGCAGCAGCATCAAGGTGCTGCTTTGCTGATCAAATTCCTGTTCGTGGGTGACAAAACCGCCGCCGGTGGAGTAATAAACATCGCTGATAATCTCGCCATTGTCCAGATATGCCACAAAATGCATGCCATTGGGATGGCGAGGCAAGGATTCGTCATAACGGAACACCAGATCGGAGAGCGGATCGAAGGCCAGCGCGTGTTTGCCGCCCAGATGAATGCGTTTTTGCTGGTGAATCTGATCGATCAGGCTGTTCAGCAACTCGAGATCAAAGGTCACCGGGTCTTCATCACGCAGCCCCAGCAGAATCGCAATATCCGTGCCGTGGCCTTTGCCGGTTTTGGCAAGCGAGCCAAACAGGTAAATCTGCAGGCTGATCACCGGCTTATCAGCTGCCAGTATCTTTGTGACAAACCGGCGCGCAGCAAGCCACGGCCCCAGCGTGTGTGAACTGCTGGGGCCAACGCCGATTTTGAACATATCCATCACAGAGAGTGATTCTTTGAGCATGGAATGCGTTATCCCTGACACCGTTCTCGACGATATCAAACACTATGGATTGAGTTGCTGCCCTTCCGCCTGATCCAACTGCGTAATAAACCACGCCAGAAAACGTGCCATGCGTTCTAGCCCCGGTGTGGAAATCGCCTCCAGCACCTCGCCGCTGGTGTGGTACAACGGTGGCGCTTGCATGGTGGTCACCACTGCGACGCCCAGCGGCGTGAAACCACCCCCTTCCCCGCTCGCCATAGCGGATGCTTCGGACACAAAGTTCACACCGTAACGTTGGACGCCTTCGCGAAACAACTCATTGATAAAAGGAGCCGAATTTGACACACCGGCAACAATCGGTGCTTCCACCGAATCGGCGACGTACTCGCGGTAACCATCTGGGAACTGGGATCGCGCTGGCGTAAAGTTGCGTTGCGCCACATGTTCAATATTAAGCGCCACCACGGTGTTGTCTGCCAGTGCCGGGTTCATGCGAACAAACTGTCGAGGTCCATGCAGACCCGGGGTATGGTGACCGGCGCTGGCCAGAAACACCAACGTGCGCTCAGGACGGTGTTCAGGTCGCGCAAAATAACGCGCCAGTGCGGTCTGTACGGCAAGGCCATCACCGTTATCGCCTGCGCCATCAAACCAAGCATCGACATGCGCGTTAATAACAATCACTTCGTCCGCGTGGGCAGGATGACTGCCGGGAATAATCGCCAGCCCATTGCGCGCCGTTAAACCGGTGTGGCGTTCGGAACGCAGCTGCAATTGCATCTGTAAACCCGACAAAGTGCCAGCCATAGCCGCCTGATTCATTACCTCCTCGAGAAACGCACCGTCGCGGCCTCCGACGTTAAAACAGGGTCCACCGCAATTGCTCAGATCCAGCGCGCGTTCGTTGCCCGGTTGGTCAATGATGTTGACCACGGCAACAGCGCCGCGCCTGAACAAGTCTCTGGCGCGTGGCACGGCAGGGTCGCGTTCAAACACCAGGTGCGCCTGCGGGGTGATGTGCTGAATGGCAATTTTGCCTTCGACGTCCGCCAGCAAGGCAGCTGCTGCCCCGCCACCACCGACATACACCACCGGTGCACGCAAAATTCCGTCGATCTCGGAGGGAGACTGCGGCATGGCGGTCTCCAGCACCACATCCGAACTGCCACGGCCAAACCTGTCATCACCGATGACACGAACTTCCCATGACAGTGGCGTCCAGAAACGGCTGTCGGCATCCTGCGTGAATTCCTGCACTCGCACATCCTTGATGCCGGCGGCACGGAATTGTGCAACGCTCCAGTCCACGGTATTTGCACTCGATGGAAAACCGGTGATACGCCCCCAGAGTTGCCCGCTGCCAATTTCCTGCACACGTCGACTCTCGTGGGAGAACGCCACAATCGCTTCCAGGTCCTCGCGGATACGCGGCCCTCGCAGTTCCGGATACCTGTCTTCGCCGGGGGGCACGCTGGCCGGCACAGGCTGGCGATCACCCGTGAGCGCAGGCAACGTATGTGACACAAACGCGGGCGGCAACGGCAGACCAAACCAGGGTTGCTGCAAATCCTGCGCGTGTATACCGGGTGACATCAGCATCAGGCTGGAGACTGATAGCGAGAGAATGTGAATGACGCGTTTCATGTGGACCCCCGGAGTGTTATTTTTAGTTTTCAAGAGAACGTTGCTGATTCGAGAGATCAGTCTAACCGAATTGTCATAAAGACACTGTTTGGATCTCCAGGCTTGTGGTGGATTTGTCCATTGCAGATTACGCGAAAAGAAGGGTTTTAATCGAGCATGAGCTGCTTTGATCGACTACGCTCTTCAGAGGGTGTGCTTGCCGCGAGTGTATTGACTTGCCGCCATTGAATAATCAAAATGATTAAAATGATTAAAATGATTATTTTGATTAAAAAGGACATTCTTTTGGATACCCTCAATGCCAGTGATGCTAAACGAGAATTTGGTGATGCTTTGATCAAAGCGCAGCATGGTCCAGTGCGGATCAACAAAAATGGCAAACCTGTAGCCGTCCTTATTTCGGCCAATGAGTTTACACAGCTGCAAGCCTATCGAGAACGTTGTCTCCAGCAGGAAATAGCAGAAGGGATTGCCGACCTTGATGCCGGTCGCGTCATTAATGGCGACAAGGTAATTGCGGAACTCAGGGCACGACTATCGAATGCGA
>JAUSPW010000160.1 GCA_030652635.1 Pseudohongiella sp.
GGAAGGCCACGCCCAGGCCGGCAATCGACAACATTGGTAAATCATTGGCGCCATCACCTACCGCAATGGTCTGTTCCAGGCTGATGCGCTCGCGCTCGGCCAGTTCGCGCAACAGATCGGCTTTGCGCTGGCCGTCGACAATGGGTTCCTGAACTTCACCGGTCACGATGCCGTCACGGACCACCAGGGTATTGGCATAAACATAATCAATGCCCAGCCGTTTTTGCAGGCGCTCGGCGAAATAGCTGAAACCGCCTGAGAGAATGGCAGTTTTGTATCCCAACCGACGCAACTGGCTGATTAATGTTTCAGCACCTTCCGTCAAACGCAGTGTCTGCGCAATCTGCTCCAGTGTGGATTCGGGTAAGCCCTTCAATAAGGCCATGCGTTCACGGAAGCTGGCCTGAAAATCCAGTTCGCCACGCATGGCGCGTTCGGTGATGGCTGACACTTGTTCACCCACGCCGGCGGCTTTGGCCAACTCGTCAATGACCTCAGCATCAATCAAAGTCGAGTCCATGTCGAACACGACCAAACGGCGATTGCGCCGGAAGATACTGTCCTGTTGAAACGCGATGTCGACATTCAGCTCTTGAGCGATGGTCAGGAACTCCGCGCGAAGCTGCTCTGGATCGGCTGGCTCGCCGCGCACTGAAAATTCTATACAACCCTTACCTTGATCCGCAGGTAAGCCTTCCGGAATTCGGCCAGACAAACGGTCAATATGATCGATGTTGAGACCATGGCGCGCGGTGATGGTGCTGACTTTGGCAATGTGATCAGCGGTCACCCGACGCGCCAACAGGGTCACGATGTGACGCGGTTTGCCTTGACCGCCTACCCAGTTCGCATACTCTTCGGTGCTGATGGGCGTAAATTTTACCTGCTGATCGAGCTCCGACGCCCGGAACAAGACATCTTTCAACACATCTGTTTTGCTGGCCCCTGTTGCTGCGGAACTCGCCATTTCGACCAGAATGCCAAATGACAGCGTGTCGTGAATGACTGCTTGTCCAATGTCCAGAATATTGACATCCGAGCGGGCCAGAATGCCGGTAATGGCTGCTGTCAGCCCCGGGCGGTCTGGTCCCGTAATGTTAATCAGGATGATTTCCTTCAAGTTCAAATGCTCCCCGTTTGCGAGGCCGGTATTGTACTCGCAAACGCGCTGCTTACGTCAGCTCCCCTGATGGCCGGATATCCCCCCAAACGTGGCATTGTTCAGCGATCAAGGTCTGACTAAGCTTGAGAGCGATTAAAATCCGGGAGCCCGCGACATGCGATTCATTTTGATTTTTGCTCTGCTGTTTCCTGCATTTGCTCACGCTCAATCATGGGAAGTTCTGCAAGCGCCAAGCGGCGTGCGCAACACCTTCAAACTGCTGGCTCACGGTAATGTGCTGTTCCATTACGAAGATAAAACCCTGCGCTCGGCGGACGCCGGCCAAACCTGGACGGAAGTGACCGGATTGACCGACAGGGTGACGGCCATGGTCAGTATCGGGCAAGATGTTTACGCCGTTCGCATGCAGTCGCCGCCGGCGGCGATGATCTTTCTGAAAAGTTCGGACAATGGTCAATCGTGGACTGAAATCAGCCGTCCGCAGGTCACTAACAACGGTGTGATTAATGAACTGCTCTACGTTGGAGGCACATTGTTTGGTGTCTCCAATCGTGATGAGGTATTTATTTCAACCGACAAAGGTGCTACCTGGACAGCACGACCTTACACAACCAACAAAAACGAAGCCGCTGCCGACGGTACCATCGCCAGCAGTGGGATGTATGTGATTTCCAGCGGTGGTTTATACCGCAGCACCGATCAAGGTGTGACCTGGCTGAAACACAGCAATTCGCAAGGTCTCAGTGCGAGTCCGCGTCAATTGATCACCCTGAACGACGATGTCTATCTGTTGCTGGATTTTGGTTTGATGCGCTGGAACAAAGAGGACCAGCTCTGGACAAATATTTCATCCACACTGCCGGATTTCGCTGGCCTGTTCAAAATCACCTTGCGCGATATCGCGGCCTCGGGCACAACCTTGTACGCCGTTGGCGAAACCTTTGATCGCAAGTCCTACGTGCTGACCTCGACCGATCGCGGCGATAACTGGACACAAGTCCTTGAACTGTTGCCTGAAGTTTCCAGCGTGACACGTTTTGCGATTGCGTTTTCTCAAAACAAAATGGTGATCTATCACAACACCGGGAAAGCAGCTAACTCAGGCTATTACCGCACCACCGTTGCCACGGTGGCACCGCCCGTCGAGCCTGAGCCACCCAAAGAGCCGGAGCCGCCGGCACCACCGTTGTGGCCTGCCGCCTTTAATGGTGTTACCCCGGATGCTGCCTTGTGGCTTGATCTGAATAATATTGGTCATCTGGATGCTGCCAACGACATCATCTACACCTGTATCAACATTCAGGCCAACGGCCAGCCGTCGTCGCTAAACGGCATACCCCGGTTTGATATGGCATTAAAAATCATCGGTAAACAGGGGGATCAGATCCAGCAGATTCAGGTGCTGCGTGAGCGAGCCTTTAATGCCGGCAATGCCGTGACCAGTTCCGGGCAGCTGCCGACTTGCAGTGGTGTGTTTGAGGCAACCACCGGTCGCTACACGGACGTAATCAAAGTCGGGGATGCCACCAAACGCTTTACGTTTGAGCTGCTCAGCGAAGCCGCGTTAACGTTGAAAACGCTGGACATCAAAGACGTACTGCCTTTTGATGGCTGGCCGTCCGCGTTTGCGGGCGTGGCACCCAACCCGGTGTTGCAGTTGGCGCAGAACAATATTGCCAACTACTTCGCGCCTGAAAATCGTATCTACAGTTGTGTGCGCATTCAAAACACCAATGCACCTGCGGATGATGCCGGTGCTCAGCGTTTTGATATCGCCTTTGATATTGTGAATCTGGATCAAGGCATTATCCGCGTCAACAAACAACGGCCGTTTAACAGTCGGAATGCCTTGACGGCTGCCGGTGAACAACCGTCCTGCAGCGGCGTGTTTGCCACCTCAACCAATCGTTACGAGGACATTATCAGCGTCGGGCCAGACACCTTCACCGCGCGTTTTGATCTGGTGAATGCCGATACGTTTGAATTCCGGCTGGTTGACCTGATCAAACGCTGAGTTGTTGTCGGCGCAGTTGCCACAGGCGGGCGGTAATCACCACATTACCGACCCCCAGTGCCGCCAGTAACAGCAGGGAAGGCAACGGGCCGTAGTCTGCCAGTAACCAGGCAACCAATGCGGGCACCATCGCTTGCGCCAGCATGGAGGGCCGGGCGAGTCGCCCCATAATGCGTGCGTAACGTTCTGTGCCAAACAGATACAAGGGCAGGGCACCTTTGGCGATGCTGAAGATGCCATTGCCTGCGCCGTACAGAATGATGGCAAGCGCGGTGATTTGAGCGCCGCTGGCCAACAGAATCAATCCCACCGCCGTGAGGGCCACCGACACGGTTAATGTCCACAGCGGATGGTGGCGTTCACGGTTTGCGGCTTCCAACAACCGGCCGGCGACTTGTGCAGGCCCGATCAACGCGCCCAACGCCACCATTTGTTGCAGACCCAGTTCACGCTCCGACAACAGTAACAACAGGTGCACCGACACCAGCGCGCCGATAGCACCCGCAATCATCATGGCCAACATGACCAGTGTCATTTGTTGTTGCTCGGCGCGGGTGAGTTGCAGATCACGCGAGGTGGTTTTACTACCCATGCGCATGGCGGGTCTGACACGCGCCGGCATCACTTTGCGGATCAGTGGCAAACAGATCAGCAGTAGAATGCCAGCATAGACCAGGCTGGTGTTGCGCCAACCAACGTGTGCCAGTAACCAGGCAGACAAGGGCCAGCACACCGTACTGGAGAACCCGCCCCACAAGGTGAGGGTGGTGATGGCCGAACGCGCTTTTAAACCATAAATCTGACCCAGTGAGGCAAACGCGGCATCATACAGTCCGGTGCCCATGCCAACGCCAAGGATCAACCAGCCAGCCAGGTACATCCACAGGTTGACAGACAGACCCGTGATCACCAGTCCGAGTGTCAGCAGCACACAAGAGACCGACAGCACCCAGCGGCCGCCTTTTTTATCGATGCGTTCGCCCACTTTGGGCGACACCAGACCCGCCACCACCAAGCCAATCGACAAGGAGCCGACAATCCACACCAGCGGCCAGCCGGTGTCCTCAGCAATCGACGACGCCAGAATGGCTGGCAGGTAAAAGGTGCTGCCCCAGGCAAAAATCTGCATGATCCCCAGCGCGGAGACTATCCAGCGTTTTTGCGGAGTACCGCCTGCGTCCATGGTCGCAGGCGAGGGCGTTTCAGGTGCAGATGGATTCAAGTTGCAGCAGCCAAAGACAAACGTTGATGAAGTTTTTCGGCGGATTCCTTGCGCTCGCTGTACCGGTCGGTCAGATAGGGAGAAATGTCGCGTGTCAGCAAGGTGAACTTTAGCAGTTCCTCCATGACATCGACTACCCGGTCGTAATACGACGACGGTTTCATGCGTCCGTCCTCGGTAAATTCATCGTAGGCTCTGGCAACGGATGACTGATTGGGAATGGTGATCAGACGCATCCAGCGGCCCAGCACGCGCAATTGGTTCACCGTGTTAAAACTCTGTGAGCCACCGCATACCTGCATCACAGCGAGCGTGCGGCCCTGCGTCGGGCGGATGGCACCCAACGCCAGCGGAATCCAGTCAATTTGCGACTTCATCACACCGGTCATGGCGCCGTGACGCTCCGGGCTGGTCCAAACCATGCCTTCCGACCACAGGCACAATTCAAACAGCTCCCTGACTTTAGGGTGATCGGCGGGTGCCCCGTCGGGCAATGGCAAGCCGTGTGGATCAAACACCCGCGTTTCTGCGCCCATCATTTGCAGCAGTCGCTCAGCTTCCAGCGTCAGCAATTTGCTGTACGAGCGTTCCCGCAATGAACCGTACAACAGCAGAATACGCGGTTTATGGGTGGACGGCGTGGCGCGCAGTTTCTCCAGAGTGGGGATATCTATCAGTTCAGTCACAAGATTCGGGCTGGCAGCCTGCATGGTTATTCTCCTTGAATCCGCGGCAGCAATCATGGATCAAAAACTCACTCAGCGCGGCCAGTGCCGGGAATACCACGCTGTAAATGATGGAACGGCCGTCGCGGCGCGATTGCACCAGACCGGCGTGTTCCAGATGGGACAAATGAAAGGACAGCCTGGAATCGCTGCTGCCAAGCTCACTGGCAATGGCGCCGGCAGGCATACCGTCGTGCCCGGCCATCACCAGCAGACGTACTATTCTGAGCCGCGTTTCCTGCGACAACGCCGAAAAACGTAGCAAGGCTTCGGTTTCGGTGGCATGTGGATGGTTTTGCATAGGGTATATTTCAATAATTCAATAAATATTGAAATATAGAGTAAGCGACTGCTCAAAAATCTGCAAGCCCTGTTTTGTCACAAAGCTTAAGTGTCTGATATCAAGGCTTACATTGTGTGAGCGCTGCTTTATACTCGCGGTCATCAAACCGGCAATACCTTCTGTACAGGAAATCCACAATGCGAATAACCAGCACTAACCTTCTTCCCGCTTTTGCACTCAGTCTGCTGGCTGTAGCGTGCAGTGAACCATCAGCGCCAACGGCGCAGACGTCATCAACAGCAACGCCCTCGGCATCGCCATCGTCAGATGCGGCGTGCCTGCCAGCTGACCTGGTGATCCATAACACCACCATCTATACCGCCAACGATGCGCAGTGGACGGCAGAGGCCGCAGCTGCGCTGAATGGCCGCATTGTGTTTGTAGGCAGCAATGCGGATGCCGCCGCGTATATGTGTGGCGAGGCGGAGGTTCTGGACATGGCAGGCAACACGGTGTACGCCGGATTTGCCGACAGTCACCAGCATCTGGAAGGTGTAGGCCGGCGCACCAAAACCTTGAGCCTGTTTGGCATCCCCACACTGCAAGGCACGGTAGAGCGTATCGAAGAATGGGCGGCAACCATTCCGGAAGGCGAGTGGATTCAGGGGCGCGGCTGGATCGAACGGGAATGGACCGATGAGCAGCGTTTTCTGAACAAAGCCGACGTGGATGCCTTTACACAAAACAAACCGTTGTACATGCCCCGTGCCGATGGTGTGTCGGCGCTGGTGAATTCGCGTGCGCTGGAACTGGCCGGTGTGACCCGTGATACCCCGGATCCTGAAGGCGGCCGCTTCGAGCGTGATATCGACGGTAATCCCACCGGATACGTGTTGGCCAATGCCATGAACGTGTTCCGTGACATCCTGCCGCCGGAAACAGACGAGTATCTGAAAGACAATCTGCTGCGCGGATTACAAGCCAATGCGGCCATGGGTTGGACACAGACCCATGATCTTGGCATGTCGCTGCGACTGGTGGATCTGATGAAAGAGTTGCATGCAGAAGGGCACATGGCGCACCGCGTGTATGCGGCAGTGCCGATTGCAGAAGCCAATGAGTTTATCCGTCGTGGACGTGAAAAGACCGCTGACGATATGTTTGACGTCCGAGGCATCAAAGTCTACATCGATGGCACCCTCGGCTCACGTGGCGCTGCGCTGATCGAAAATTACTCGGATGCCGATCACAATGGCTTTATGAATCGCACCACCAAAGAAGAACTGGTGCCGGTGCTGCATGCGTCCTTGCAGCAAGGTTTCCAGATCATGACCCACGTGATTGGTGATCGCGCAGTGCGCACCTTGCTGGATTGGTATGAAGAAGCCTGGAACGCGATCCCGCAGGATCAGTGGATCAGTACCGATTTGCGCTGGCGCATGGAGCATGCGCAGATCATCCCGCCAAGTGACCAGCAACGTTTTGTGACCATGAATGTGCTGCCGTCCATGCAGCCCAGCCACGGTATTGGTGACCTCAACTTTGCGCCGGATCGTCTGGGCGCTGACCGTCTGGGGTACGCTTATCCATGGCAACAACTGGTGGATCGTGGGCTGATGATTCTGGGCGGCTCAGACGCCCCGGTTGAAGTGGGTGATCCGCGTATCGAGTTTTATGCAGCCATCGAGCGTAAACGACTGGACGGCACCGATGGTGCTGGCTGGCACCCTGAGCTGGCGGTATCCCGTGAGTCCGCGCTGAAGATGTTCACCATCTGGGCGGCGCACGGCTCGTTTCAGGAAAACCTTCGCGGTTCGGTTGAGGTCGGCAAGTATGCTGATTTCAGTATCTTCAATCGCGACTTTATGACGGTGTCCCCGCAAGAGATTTTGACGGCGGAAAATGTCATGACCATTGTGGGTGGGGAGATTACTTACCGTAGGTGAGAGACATGGGGGTCGGAGGCATGCCTCCGACCCCTAGCCTCCGAAAAATGTCAGCTGAAATGTGCTTCCTTTTTTCTCAATACTACTCACGGAAAGTGTTGCATTGTTGAGACGCGCCAACTGTCGTGACAGGCTGAGGCCAACGCCGGTGCCTTCGTTCTTGGTTGTAAAAAAGGGTGTGAAAATATCATCGATATGTTCTTTGGAAATGCCAGCACCGTTGTCGCGCACTTGGATGACCACTCTGCCGTTTGATTCCTGCTGGAATGCCAACAAGTGAATTTGACGATCCTCTTGCTCCCGAACGGCGTCAATGGCGTTGCTCAGCAGGTTTAGAAGAATCTGTTCGATCAAATTGTTATCTGCCTGAACAGTCAACTGCGCGGGTGTAACCTGATGAAAAAAGCGAATGTTGGCACTGTTAAATCGCCCATCCAACAATACAGAAAGTCGTGTGAAAAGCATTTCGATGTTAATGATCGTTGGTGTTGGTTTGGGAAGGTTACTTAAGGAACGATAGGCTTCCACAAAGCGCAATAGCCCACGGCTTCTTGAGGCTATGGAGGCGATACCTTCCACGATGTCCCGGTGATCGTCGATGTCAACCAACACACCAGCTTCGGTGAATTCGCCATTTGTTGTTACTGTTTCCAGATGGCAACTGACGGATACAATCGGCGTCATGGAATTCATGATCTCGTGCGTCAATACCCTGATAAGCTTTTGCCAACTTTCAATTTCCTTTTCATCAAATGCAGATTGAATGTTTTGCATCGATACCAGTTTTTGCTTGCTACCAATCAATCTGAATTCAGTTGCCGCAAGAAGAAGCTGCGCAGACTCGGTGCCTAATTTCAGTTTTACAATGCGCCTCTCACCCGCGTTGATTGCCCACAATGCATCAGCCAGCTCTGTGCTCACCGCTGCTATACGGGCGAGGTTGCTGATGTAGCGCGTTCTCAACAACTCCGTTGCTGCCCTGTTAATGATAGTGACTTTACCTGCGTCATCAAAACAAACAAGTGCGGTGTCGACGTGTTCAATAACCAGCTGCAAGTACTCGTGCTGCTCAGAGCGTTCAACCTTAAGTTTGCGGTATTTTTCCAGCAATACTTTTTGTGCCTGCAAAAAAGCATGGCTGGAAAACTCTGAGCTGCCGTGGGCTGTTGTACTGGAGAAGTCATCATGTGAAATATTGTTGATGAACTGCGCAAAGTTTTCGTTGCTTCGCTCAGTTAACCGTATGAGTTTAAATGTAAACAACACGATGATGATTGCGCAGAGAATCGGTGTTCCAGTCCATTCAGTGCGCAGCAGGCTGTAACAAAGGATATAAATTGCGGCGATCAACACACCCACTGCCAGAAGAGTTTCGCCGCGATGCCCCTTAAGATTGAGCGTCATTGAGTTCATATTTCTCCATCTTGCGATATAACGTGGTGCGGCCAAGTCCCAGAGTTTTTGCCACCTGAGTCAAATTGCCGTCATGACGTTGAATGGCATCACGAATAGCATCTTTCTCAAGCTCAGCCAGACTAAGGGCCGCATTCGTCGTCTCATTCGGACGTTGTGAACTGATCAGAAAGTCATCGACGCCCAGCTGTGAGCTTGTAGAAATGATAATCGCCCGCTCCACAGCGTGCTTCAACTCACGCACATTGCCCG
>JAUSPW010000161.1 GCA_030652635.1 Pseudohongiella sp.
GGCCGAGACGATGGCCAGGTCAAGGTTAACGGTTATCGTATTGAACTTGATGACGTTGAAACGGCGCTGCGCAGCCAGCTCAGGCTGAGCGAAGTAGCAGTGAGCGTTATCGATAAAGGCAACAGCGCGAGCCTGCATGCCTGGGTCGTGGCCGATGCTGTACCGGTCGGTTGGCGCGAAGATCTGCTGACAGTATTGCCGGCGTGGATGGTGCCTGCGGCCTTGCATTCAGTTGCCAGCTTGCCAATGCTGCCAAGCGGCAAACTGAATCGCCGCGCACTAGTGCCACCCGCTGACCTTGCAACAACGGGTAATACAGCCGACATCGTGGAGTCACTGCCAATTGATAACAACCTGGCGCTGTTGTTGAGTTATTGTCGGGAAATTCTGGGTCGGCCCGATCTGAAACCCGGTGACAACTATTTCAGCGCCGGTGGAGATTCAATTCAGGCGATTGTATTGGCCTCGCGTCTGAATGAAGCAGGTTATTTGCTGGATGTGAACGAGTTGTTCCGTAATCCCGTATTGTCCGACCTTGCACGTAATATAAAACTTAAGGGCAGTAAACCCGGTCGAGTATTGCCATCGTCGGCGGTACTGCTACCAACACCCATGCAGCTGTGGTTTTCCGCGACCAATAAAGGCGATCCCAATGCCTTCACGCAGGCTGCCTGGCTGGGCTTGCCATCGCGCATCACCCTGGTGCAGCTTACTGAGCTATGTCGCCACTGGGCTAAACAGCATGCGGTATTTCAGGGCACTTGCGCATTGTCCATCGATAAGCTTGTGCATTGTACCGAGCAGGAATCCCGGGCAGATCCGGATGCCGTTGCTCTGGCAGCACACGCCGATATAAATTTGCAGCATGGTCCCTTGATGCGGCTTGTGCTGGTGCGCACCGGGGCCCAAACGCGGGCGCTGGTGGTGTTCCACCATTTTATGGTGGACGCGGTGTCCTGGCAGTTGTTGCAAAGCCAATGGGCGCAGCTTTGGGCAGATATTGAACAAGGCAAGCGCATGCGCGAGCTTCCTGAGGGCGCTACCATGCGCCAGTTTGCAAGTGCCTTGCATAGTGAAGAAGCGCGCCACAAAGCCTTGTCAGAAGCGCCGTTCTGGCTGGCGATGGCGGCCGCTTGTACTCCGGTGTTTACGGTTGACAACAAGCGGCTAAAACAAGCGCACAAACGTCTGCATCTTGCTGCACGCTTTGACACGCAAGTGGCAGAAACCCTGCTAGCCACAGGTCACCGCGTATTCCGCAGCCGCGGCAGTGATCTCTTACTTGCCGCGTTTACCGACGCGGTCGCCAGCGTCTGCAAAATTGATGCAGTCACCGTACTGATGGAGTCAAACGGCAGAGCGCAGACTTATGCTGACGCTGATTTCTCCACAACATTGGGCTGGATGACGTCGGCGTATCCGCTGCGTTTTGATTCACTGGGTTCCGGCAAGCACACCAAAGACTGGGCGGAAAAAGTCGAACGTGTCCGTGAGCTGACCATGCGTGTACCAGAGCAGGGTGTTGGTTATGGTGTGCTCAGGCATATCGTCAAACACGACGCGCTGGCGGCTGCTGCACCTGAGTTTGCCTTCAACTATCTGGGACGGTTTAAACACCATGCCGATGTTGATTTTGCAATGCTCGACGAAACACCTGCTGGTGACAGCATGGGTGAATCGGGTCTGCTGCCGGCGCTTGAACTGGTGTGTTTTGCAGATGATGCCGGCCTGCATGTGTCGATGTCGGCAGATGCCGCGTTGGTAAACTCAGAAATATTTAAACAGATACTGGATACATTCCGGCACCAGACGCTGGATCTTGCTGCTGTGTGTCAGGCTCTGACAGAACCGGTTCCTCCTTCACCGGTGGACTTTGTGGAAACTGACTGGCCACTCAATGAATACCTGGGTCTGCTGGATGCCAACAGCATCAACCGTACCGACGTTGCCAATATCGTACCGGTGACCGCGATGCAGAGCGGACTTATCTTTCATGCCCGGAGCAGGCCTGATGATCTGGCGTATCTCGAACAGGTAGATTTCACGCTGCACGGCGTGGAAGCAAACAGACTTGCGCGGGCGTTCCAGCGCCTGCTTGAGGAATTTCCCCTGCTGCGCGCGGCGTTTGTGGTCGGCAGCAATGGTCGCACGGCGCAGCTGATCAGAAACTCAGTGACTTTGCCTGTTGTATGCCACGATTTGAGCGGGCTGACCCCGCAGCAACAACAACGCGTGATTGACGAAGCGCGCGAAACGGATCAGCTCACCCAGTTTGAGATCTCGCAGGCACCGTTGATGCGGGTGCAGCTGTTCACCTTACAGAAACACGGGGGAAAGCCGAACACTGTCCCGGCCGGCCGCGGGCATGTCATCTGGACACATCATCATCTGATCATGGATGGTTGGTGTGTTGGCATATTGTTTGACCGCTTGATGCATTGTTATGACATCGACACGCTTGGCGCGGACACTGCGGGCGCAAACACTGCCGAACGTGTTGATGTGGGCAACAACAGATTAAACCAGGATTATTTCCGCTGGCTTGCTGCGCGCGACAAGAGTGTCAGCACTGCATATTGGTCAACACTGCTGACCGGCGTGGAGCTTCCTA
>JAUSPW010000163.1 GCA_030652635.1 Pseudohongiella sp.
GCACCCAGGCTGCGGTCCAGCATCCCAGAATGAAAGTGTCCCGTCTGTTACGTTCGTTCCTGCTTGGTGCTGAGGCAGTGTTCATGATGCATCTCCTGATTCAATGGATTTGATTTGTAAGTCAAGTAGACTTTACACAGATTAAATTTGGGAGACGCTTTATGTCAAGTATAGTTTGCAAAAAGAATGGTAAAGACGACATGTTGGCGACAAACGAGAAGGGCGTTGGTGTGGGGAATGGTCAGGAATGGGGTCGGAGGCATACGCCTCCGACCCCATTTCCGCTCTCAACTCAAGCGAGGGGAAATTCAAGCTGCACCATTGGCGAATGATCCTGGCGGGCAGCGGGAGGAGAGCGAACAACAATCAGGCGCGAAGCGCCGTTGAGAGGAACCTCCCGCTTCCCGCCAGGATCATTCAACCATCAAACCTATATTTCCCCGCGCCGTGCAAACTGGATGATGTTATCCGCCGCCCGGAACGCCAGTGCCATGATGGTCATGGTGGGTTGCCCGCGCGACGACGTCACCATGCTACTGCCATCCACCATAAACAGATTCGGTACATCATGTGAGCGGTTAAATTTGTCCACCACCGAGGTCGCCGGATCATTACCCATACGACAGGTGCCGAGCAGGTGAACTGACCCGAGTTGTCCGTTCTCCGGATAAAAACCGATTTTCTGAATGGCACCGGCCGCGTCCATCAGCTCCAGACTGCGCTCCATAAAAAACTTCATGGTCGCAATGTCATCAGGATGATCCTTATAGGTGGAGCGGATAGCCGGACGACCGAATTTGTCTTTTACGTCGGGGTCCAGTGTCACATTATTGGTTTCCTGTGGTAACGATGTCGTGTGACCATCAAACGCTGCGGTGTGCGTAAACTCCTGCGTCATCGAGCGTTTAAAATCACTGCCCCAACTTGCGCCCCCAAACAGGCCAGCGCTGAGTGCTGTGCCCATCGGTAATCCACGATGGGGGTGACGACCGTCTATGCCGCCCCCGCCATAAAATCCCAGCGCCGGGTCCAGTTCATAAAAGTCATGAATCACCCGCGTGGCCGGAATACTTTTGTAGGCATTCACCGGATGTTCAAACAATCCGATGGCTGCAGAGTAACCATTAAACATCAGATTTTTTCCGACCATGCCACTGCCATTGGCGAGTCCATCGGGATGCTGTGCTGATGCTGACAGCAATAACAGCCGCGGCGTTTCAGCGCCGTTTGCACACAGGACAACAGCCTTGGCGAGTTGTGCTTGTTCCTCGCCGGCAGCGTCCCAGTACACAACCTCAGTGACGCGACCCGCGTCATTGGTATTCACGCGAGAGACCGTGCAGCCGGTACGCAGTTCACAATTTCCTGAAGCTAAGGCCAGCGGAATCATGGCAACCAGTGACGAGGATTTGGCATTGGCCTCACAACCAAAACCATTACAAAAGCCGCAGTGAATACAGGCCGGGCGGCCATTGTGCGGCGTGGACAAAATAGCCACCGGTGCCGGATACGGATTCAGGCCCAAGGCTTTACCGGCACGCTCCAGTAATACATCAGACGATTTAATCGGCATGGGCGGGCAGGGATAATTACGCGAGCGGGGCGGATCCCACGGCCCTTGCAAACCGGAGACACCAATTTCCCAATCAACTTTGGTGTAATACGGTTCGAGCTCATCATAGGTGATTGGCCAGTCCACAAAGTTGGCGCCGGGAATAGTGCCGCGCACACTGGCCTCAATAAAATCTATCGGCCGCAGCCGCCAGAAGTTGCCAGAAAAATGAATGCTGCTGCCGCCGACATTATGAGCGTAGGCCAATCCATAACCCGCAGGCCCGGCCGTTTCACTGGCGTCACGTCGCTCGGTTTGCGGATGGCCTTTACGCGCATTCCACATCAGATCAAAGTTATGCTCAATACCCCACTCATCATGACGAAAATCAGCGGCGGTCAAGTGTGGCCCCTGTTCCAGCACCACCACCTTGAATCCCGCCGTCGACAACTCCTTGGCCATGATCCCGCCAGCTGCACCGGAGCCAACGATCACAAAATCCACTTCATCACGCGTGGGGAATGTCACTGAAGCATTGTTCTCAGCCATGTTAATAATCCATCAAAATTTTTATTAAAGGTCCGTAGTGCCACGGGGATTGTCATGGTGTCGGAGGCATTCGCCTCCGACACCATGACAATCCCTGCGCAAAATCAGGCGAGGGGAAATTCAAGCTGAAGTCGACGAAGAAGGCCAGCGGGGGCCGGGATGTGAGCGAGCAATAATCAGGCGCAAAGCGCCGTTGCGAGGA
>JAUSPW010000165.1 GCA_030652635.1 Pseudohongiella sp.
AATTTTTCTTTGCTGATGACGTGGAGGAGTTGCCTGTCGAAGTCGCTAGCTTCCGTGCACTTACCAAAATGACTGCAGCCAAAAGAGATATTGCCCTCTCAGCCGGTGCTATTGCCCTTCTTTTGAATCGATGGATTGAAAACAAGTTTGATGTGCCAGCGCCAGACTTCCCTGAAGATTACAGAATCTCTTCGGGTGAAAGACAAAAAACAGATAACCATCAGCTGTCATCCGAAGGTGACCAGTACCCAAGCGTTGGGCGGGAAAATGACCCAGAGGCGGCCGCTGGGATGCTACGCCGCTACTGGGATTTAGGTGAGTTACCAATCAAGAATATGATCGCATTGCTCGAGTCCAAGGGCGTGCGTGTTTTCTCCCTATCTATTGATGCCAGGGAAGTTGATGCCTTCTCCATGTGGTATGCCGATATACCTTTTGTGTTTCTAAACACTAAGAAAACAGCAGAACGTTGCCGTTTTGACGCTGCACATGAACTCGGCCATTTGGTTATGCATCGTCACGGTGCCCCCCAAGGGCAAGAAGCTGAGAAAGAAGCTAATGCATTCGCATCGGCCTTTTTAATGCCGCGCAGAAGTGTGTTGGCAAATGCGCCAAGATCAGCGACTTTGCAAAGCCTCATTTCGCACAAGAAGTACTGGAATGTTTCTGCCGCCGCGCTTAACTACAGACTTCATTCGCTCAACCTGACAACAGATTGGACCTATCGAACGCTATGTATTGATTTGGCCAAATTAGGGCGGGACCACGAGCCGGAGCCATCACCCTTTGAAACATCACAAGTGCTCAAAAAAGTATTTGCCAGCTTGCGTGAGGATGGGATTTCCAAAGCTAATGTGGCGAGAGAATTGCTGATCCAGCCCGAAGAACTGGATGAACTTACTTTTGGATTGATGCTGAGTGCGTTAAGTGGAACTCAGGTTATCAACGACAAAAATCGGCCAAAGCCTGATCTCAAACTGGTGAAATAGACTAAGGTCAATTTCTTGTGGTAAGGGCTGTTTTTGATGACAGCGCTGGTTATCAGCCAATATGAATGCCGTCAAAGTTTTTCATATCCGAGCGAGAATGGACTCACCACCCTCAGCACCTTGCTGATGTACAAAGTTCCATTTGGCAACAAAAGGCTCAAGATCTAACCGGTCTAATTCGGAAAAAAGTTTCTGGTACCAAAATGCCCATTCTTTTCGCTTTAAAGTATCAGATGTTACAGGACGAGCTTCGTCACGTATTCTGGTAACAAAATGAATTGAATCTCTTGGGCCAATTTCATCTTCAATAATTGCCTCCAAAGAGCGAAATTGCCCTTCAACACGGCTTCGAATCTCGTAGATTTCATCCCATGTATTTAGTTTGTCCAGCGACGTGGCATCTTGTGTGTTCCAATTCACTTCAATTGTAGGTTCTGGATCACGTAAGTTATCGATTTGAATGTCTATCGAGCCTTGCGCTTCTTCTGCATATGGATAAAACGCTAAACGATCTGCTCCGTTTCTATGCCTAAAGAGGTCTTTTGCCTTTTTTGCATCCTGATTACAAACGTCGCATAGCGGGATGAGATTATCTGGATGTACAGCAAAAATTGGATACCTCGACTTGCAAAGCTGATGATCGTAATCTGCTCGCCACTGGTCGCCATCTGGCACCCCTGCTCTGAATACCGCCAGCTCTTTCATACCGCAAGCTTTGCAAATTCTGCCGTTAACAGTGTGCTCTCGAAAAGCATTGAAGTGTGTTGTGATATTTGTGCCACCAGAGGCCCTAACAATTGGGGCCAAATCTTTTGTTGAGCAATACAGGTGTGTACACAATGACTTGATTTCCGCTTGACAAGAGGCGCTCATAAAGTCGAACAGGTCCCTTTGGGGATTGCCAAAAAATGCCTGCAGATCCTGATTGTCCCGCATTGCCTCGAAAAGCGTTATTTTTGTATCAGCGCCAGCCGCGTGAAGTTGTCTAAATAGACTTTCAAATTTATCGCGAGTGCTGATGTTCATCCAGCAAGCTTGCCCCACTGCACCGCGAGTCAAAAGAGCTCGGGAAAAAGCACTTGTATTTACAGCTTGCTCTAAGAAATATAGTAGCTCTGCATTCAGTAATCTGAAGACCTCAAATCGAGGTGTATTTGGTACTAGTGAGAATAGCATTACTGGCTTAACTTCCTTATCAGATAAGCTTTTTCGGCAGACAGGCCTAGATTTTTTTCGATCCACACTTTGGCATGGCCGTTGCCTTCATTTAACTGCTCTCGGATTTCATCAATCACGCTTTGCGATATCAACGAGCGTAATCCAAACAAGTCCTTTATTAGCACATCAAATGACGCGCCGTAAGTCTCATTCTGTGCCACTTTCATATCGATTAAACCGCTTTGATTCCGACGGAACTGATAAACATTGTTTCTCTTAAGAGAAGAGATCATAAAGGGTGAGTGCGTTGAAACAAATAATTGCGCCTTTTCATTGCCCGCGCCTATCGCGCTTTCAACAAACGAATGGAAATAAGTTCGCCAAGACGGGTTTAAATGGGTCTCTGGCTCATCAAGTAAAAGCAAGGCACGACTGTCTTTATAGATTGACGCTATTGACAAAATTTGAATCAACTGGGATTCGCCGTCAGACAAGTCGTCAAATTCAATGCACTGCTGACCATCCGTTAATTTGAGCGATAAAACACTAATGGGCGATTTCCATTTTTGTGGTCTTTTTACTGAACGGTCGAAATTGTCTTGTCTAAGTTGGCGTTTTGTTTCGCGGAGCCAAAAGTGAGCAGCCAGCAGATGCAAGCGGTAGAGCTTCTCGAAAAGAACTTTCGGTGTGAAAAAACTTCTCACCAGAATATCCTGAACATGATGGTTACTAAAATCTAGGGTAATTTCACCCGCTAAATAGTCCAATTCAAATTGGTTAAAAAACTCTTCTGTAGTTTGATTTACTCTCGGCAGCGCTTGAAAGGCATGTAATTGAACCCCCCTCAAACACTCGATCAATTTAGCAATATCCAACAGTGCGCCAGCATCGTGAGTGAACTTGCGCAAATCATAGCGAAGTGTTACTGAATAAATTTTACTAAAGCGCTGTTTACCTTGCCATAATGCCTGCTGCTCCGTATCTGACATCATCCCCATACTTGCCAACATCAGTGCTGTTGTGTCTTGATCAAAATACTTTAGCCGTGGTAGGGCTGTTGGTCTTAGGCCAATATTTGCGTTATCGGAAAGTGAAGATGTTTCAGGTAAAGCTGGAAACAAAGCTGGGTGGCGAATTTTGTAGTATTTATAGGCCTCAGTATATTGTCGGTCGAGCAATTCAATATTAGATTCAGTTAGGCGCTTTCCCTTTTCATTTAGGAGTTCATTAATAGCGTCTAGTCTCTGCACCCATGCACGCTTGACGTTCATCACATCTAAGTATTGGACCGCATTCTTCATGAAAGCTCGTTGTAGGTTTTCGTTTAAACCGGATGAATAGCCAATCACTTGACTGGGTAGAATCTGCTCTTCGATTCCCTCATTTTTCGCGTCGTCAAGATCAAGCCATTTGCTATCACAATAAATCTTCACAGCACCATTCTGTTCAATACTAACCGAATAAATACTGCCTCCGTCTTCGGAATCAAATGCTTGGTTGCTGTAGCGAAGTTCGATCTCCAAACATGGGAACCAGTTTCGGCATTTAAAATCTTTGCGTAAAAATCGTTCTAAATAGCCGAAGGACTCAGCAATAAGCTCCAATAGCTGCGATTTACCGGAGCCATTCAACCCGATGAAGGCAACAATATTGCCCTGAGAAGATTCAAAGTTAAAGGCTTGATTCTTCAAACCTTTGTATTGTCCGTTTAGGGTCAGTGACAGTAGGCGCATCAGGTTTGTTTCCTTGCTTGCATCTTTGTCTCGGGTTTCATTGCGTTGCGCTCTTCCTTAATTCTTGCCAGTAATGCTTCTGCGCTGTTTTTACCACTGATTAGTTCGATGTTGGCAGTGCGCCAGTCTGCAGTGAGTTCACCACAAAATGCTTTGGCCAGAATGGATTGGTTGAGGTTGTTGACTCGCGCTAAAGCAACTATAGCTTTTTGCTCAATGTGTTTGGCAAGAGTGAAAAGTTCTACGATGCGACTTACGATTTCGGTTTGTTCTTCGATCGGAGGGGTTGGCACTGGAATTCTGCTCAAATCTTTCTGGTTTATTTTTGGTAAAACTGAACGACTCTCTGCATTTGACGCCCATTCTGTAAATTCCGAGGTTATCATCCAGTAAAACAAAAACTGGGAATTAATTCGGCTATTTATTGGATACATGTCAGCGCTGCATAAGCCATCAAAATCAGCAATGGTAACTTTCGCAAGGTAGGGTCGTATCTTAGAATAAATTATTTGCCCCTTGGTGAAACGGTGTTTGGCACTTGTTACACCATCTTCGCTGACAGTTTGAAGGCTTAGTACAACACCAGTCCAGGATTCGATATGGTTAGGTGCGATATGAATAGCTTCAGGATTATCTAGAGGACTAATAAGGTTTGATGCAATGTCTGCTACCTGATTAAATTTCAGCCATTGCCAGGTTACAGGCAGAATTGGAAGAGTCCTACCCTGGAATTCAGTTAGTTCTGGCTCAGTTGTAAACTTCCTTTCCTTCTGACCATACGCGCTCCGCCACCCCTCCGACAGCCTTCCGCTCACTGCGGCGGCGAGGACTGATTGGCGGAAGGCTTTTAGAATCTCAGGGATGCGCTCAAGGCGGACTTTGGTGGTTTCCACTTGTGCAAGCAGTGTATTAAGTTTATCGGCGATTATTTTTTGTTCTGCTAAGGGGGGGAGTGCTATCACATGCTCTTTAATCAAAGCTTGAGAAATGTTCGGCTGGGCACCACCTTTACCTTTCGCAATAAAGTAGTCTTTCTCATGAAGTAGAAAATAGTATACAAACTCGCTAACCGTAAGACCTTCTATTGGATTACCAACGCCACAGGCTTGGTTAGTTGTAGCATCAATACCCAAAATAGAAGTTTTTCCAATCGTAGCGCCATACATTGCGATCACTACAGACCCTTTAGGAAAACACTTGGCGCTAGAATTTTGAACAGCCAACTCAGAGATATGCTCACTAGCACTAATTAAAACTTTGGGCCCCAAGTCTCCAGTTTTAACCCAAGGAATATTTCCCTCAAAATATGAGGCCTCTCTGCGCGACGGCGTCCCACCTGAGCCCCATTCGGCAATTTCCGCTAAAATAGTGCGACACCAACCCTCTGGCAAATCAACTGTACTCATTAATTCGACCCTTCCAGCGCTTCCAGCAATCTATTCAGCTCTCTCAGAGCGGCTTCCAATTCTTGTTTGGCCTCCCGCGCCAATACATCAGGCTCGGGCAAGCTGGCGGCATCTACACTGTCTTTATCCTTAAGCCATGAGATATCTAATGAGTCGCCTTTGGTATCTTCGATCCACTCACGGCTAAAGCAGCGCCAACGGGAATGTGCAAGTCGGTCGTCGACGCCCTGATTTTCTTCCACGGCGTTTTTGTCTATTTCAATCTCTTGTGAGCCAAAACTGTATTCACCCTCGATACGTTTGCTAGTGCCATCGGGCTTGTCACCAAACACGTTCTCAAAGGCACCCAAATGCGGGTCTTTACCGAATTCTTCTGGTGTAAAGCCTAAATCTGAATTGCCAAATGGAGTGCGTTTTCCGAAGTTGGACATGTTGGTGCGCATATCGTAGACCCAGACGACCTTAGTGCAGTCCTCTTCCTGGCGTTTGTCTTTGGTCGATCCCTTGGTAAAAAACAGCACGTTGGTTTTAACGCCCTGCGCGTAAAAGATACCGGTAGGCAGCCGCAGGATTGTATGTAGGTTGCACTTGTTCATCAAATCGCGGCGAACGTCGGTACCAACGCCCGTTTCAAACAAGACGTTATCCGGTAATACCACAGCAGCGCGGCCACCGGGTTTTAAGTTGCGGTAAATGTGCTGCAAAAATGCCAATTGCTTATTGCTGGTTTTATAAGTGAGGTCATCGCGGGTGTTAGAAGCTTCGCCACCTTTGCTGGTGCCAAACGGCGGGTTGGCGAGAATGATGTCCGCTGATGCCAAGGCCCTGCCCGCATCGCCAAGCGCGTTGCCTAAGTGCACAACACCTTCATGGTCACCCTCCATGCCATGCAGTAAGCAGTTCATCAAGGCTAAGCGACGGGTGTTGGGGACCAGTTCGATGCCGACAAAGGCTTTGTTTTTCTGGAAAGCGGCGTCTTTAGCAGAAAGCTCCAGATAATCGTCAGTTTGTTCGCGCATATATTGGTCGGCAGCAACCAAAAAGCCTGCCGTCCCAGCGGCGGGGTCTTGGATGACTTCGCCAATCTGCGGTTTGATACAGCGCACCATGCTGTTGATGAGTGCGCGGGGTGTAAAGTATTGGCCAGCACCAGATTTTGTCTCGGAAGCGTTTTTCTCTAACAAGCCTTCATATAAATCACCCAGTCCGTCTTTTTGCGCGCTGAACCAGTCAATCTGGTCAAGAGTTTTAATCATTTGCTCTAAATGACGCGGTTCACGCAGGCTTGTTTGGGCATCGGCGTAAATCGCGCTGATGAGGGGGTCTTCATGCACCAGTTTGCCATCGGCATCTTTGCCGGTGGACAAGCTCAGCAGAATGCGTTTGTAGTCGTTAAGCAGGTTGATGCCTGATTTGGCGTTAATGTCAGT
>JAUSPW010000177.1 GCA_030652635.1 Pseudohongiella sp.
CAGGTAAGGCTCGTGCGCGAAATGTGGCGCCTGCTGTTTCGCAAAAACTCATCTACTGAAGGCATCTCATCCTTTCAGGCGCTGGCAGTATCACTTTCCGGCCGCGTAGGCGTGGGCAACATCGCAGGTGTGGCCGCAGCAATAGGATTTGGGGGACCCGGCGCGGTGTTCTGGATGTGGGTGGTTGCTTTCCTCGGCGCCAGCACTGCGTATGCAGAATCCACGCTCGGCCAACTCTATAAAGTCGAGGAGGACGGCCAGTATCGTGGCGGTCCGGCCTACTATTTTGAGCGCTGCCTTGGGCAACGTTGGCTGGCGGTGCTGTTTGCGCTATCCGCCATGATTGCCTGCGGTATGTTCCTGCCGGGTGTTCAAGCCAATGCTGTCGGTAATGCCGTCACTCAGATTTTTGGTGACGGCAATATTGTGGTTACCCAATTTGGCGAAGTCGGCACCAACAAATTGGTAGCCTTGGCCATCATCCTGATGGTGCTGGCGTTTATCATTTTTGGTGGCATCAAGCGTATCGCCAACTTTACTCAGATTGTGGTGCCATTTATGGCCATCGGCTACATCATCATGGCCTTGATTGTGGTGTTCCTGAATTACGATCAAGTGCCCGCCATGCTCGGCATGATTATCGGGGATGCGTTTACCGCACAGGCCGGTTTTGGTGCGGCGATTGGCTGGGGCGTGCGTCGAGGCATTTACTCCAATGAAGCCGGCCAAGGAACCGGCCCACATGCAGCCGCCGCCGCGGAAGTGGAACACCCAGCACAACAAGGTCTGGTGCAGGCGTTTTCGATTTATGTCGACACCTTGTTTGTGTGCACAGCCACGGCATTTATGATTCTGATTACCCAACAGTACAATGTGCAGGGCACATTGCCTGTGGGTGAATTTATTGTTCAGAACGTGCCTGGCGATACCGTCATCAGCTCAGCTGCCTTTACGCAACTGGCGCTGCAAAGTGTGTTTGGTGGGTTCGGACCGGTGTTTGTGGGTATCGCCTTGTTCTTTTTTGCCTTCACAACCATTCTGGCGTACTACTACATCGCTGAAACCAACATTGCGTATCTGAACCGCTATTTCAAAGCACGTATTCCGATGTCGTCGTTGAAAGTCGTCTTGATGACGATGGTGGCGTACGGCATGGTCAACAGCGCCGGTTATATCTGGACCATCGGTGACATCGGTGTTGGCCTGATGGCGTGGATCAACATCCTTGGCATCTTGATGATCTTTTTTGTCGCCAAACCCGCCATTCTTTGTCTGCGCGATTATGAGGCCCAGATGAAAGCTGGTGGCCCCATCGGGTTTGACCCCAAAAGCCTGGGCATCAAAAACGCCACGTTCTGGGAGAAGCGTCTGGAGAAGCAGGTTGATTCCGCAATAGCGGTCGCAGAAGTTCAGTCTAATTCACATACCAAGCACTGAAACCATTCAGCAACATTTGTACTGAAACGGTCACCAGTATCATACCCATGAGGCGCTCGATGGCTTTTAAGCCGCGGGCGCCCAGCACCTTGTAGAGCTTTTGTGACGACAGCAGGATCACGGCCGTCACACCCCACGCGCCCATCAATGCCAGCAACCAGTCGCCACTGCGATCAGGACCCGTCTCTGCCAACAGCACCAAGGTTGCCAGTACTGACGGTCCCGCGATTAATGGCATGGCCAAGGGCACAATTAAAGGTTCGCCTTCGGCATCGTCGTCGCCCATCACGCCGCCGCGCGATGGGAAAATCATGCGGATGGCAATGATCATCAACACCAATCCCCCACCGATGGAAATTGCTTCGCGCGACAGCCCCAATAATTTGAGAATGCCTGGACCGGCAAACAAGAACAGCAGCATCAGTGCCAGCGCAATCAACAGCTCCCGAATCAAAATACGGCGCCGGCGCTCGGGCACCACACGCGACAACACACTCAGAAAAATCGGGATATTACCCAGCGGATCCATGATCAGGAATAAAGTGACGGCGGCGGCAAAAGTTTCCATGTTATTTCTCTGAATTTCCGGGTTACGAGGCAAGCCTGACAACGTTACTTGTTTAAACGAGCGTTATGCTAACACTTTGAATAGGGCGGGCTACAGCTCCGGCGCCAAGGGTCGATAACAGCATGGATTGATGTATGATGGCACGGCAATAAATCCAGAAAAACAGCTTCATAAAATAAGCACGGTACACACTTGCGTAGCGCGACATTGCTCAAAAGATTTACTCGACAAGTCCACCAATGCGTGTTGACGCTTGTGCTGGCTAGCTGCTTTTCACACGCTGCTTTTGGCGCCCCTGCCCCTCTAAACGGAACCCCATCGCTGCGCAGCATACCCATGCCTCCAGACCATGTGGGCAACAATTACACCTTTGCCTACTCCCCGGACGGCCGTTTACATGTGGGCGGCACACGCGGCATCTTCACCTTTGACGGCCGGGCGTGGCAGCGTTTTGACATGCCAAACGGGCAATTGGTGCGGCAATTACTGATCAGTGATACCAATAGACTTTACGTGGGCGGGTATGACCAGTTTGGTTATATCGAGTGGGATGCGCGCAATCAGCCGGAGTTTACCGATCTTTCCGGGTTGTTTCAGGATGAGCTGGCCGGTCAGGCATACGCTGATATATGGCAAATTGTTGTGTTGGGGAACCACGTGTACTTTCGTGGTGTGCGGCATATGTTTGCCGTTGATATCAGCAATAATACTGGCATGTTTTGGCAACACGATGCGCGGTTTGGAGACATGTATAGCAGCAACGGCGAGCTGTTTATGCAGTTTCGAGGCGAAGGCATAAAAAAACTGCAAGGCCGCGAATTTGTGATGGTGCCTGGCACACAATCATTGACCGAGCAGGTGATGGGTACTCTGGCCGTCAACACTAACGAACGTGTCATTCTGGAGAGACCAGGGCGTTGGCTGCGCTTGGCAGCCGGTGAACTGTCCCCACTCAACGTACCCGCCAGTTTGCCGGCCTCAAACGAGTTCAGCGCCTGGGTCACCCTTGATCAGCACACACTCGCCCTGGGCGACAATCGCGGTGCAATACACATTGTTGATATTGCCCGTCAGAGCCACCAGGTTTTCCAAATTGCCAATGACTACATCAATGAGCTGATTGTGCTGGACGCCGGGGGCATGCTGGCACTGACCGATCAGGAAACTGTTTACATACCTTGGCCATCGCCTTGGCTAAAGACCAGTGCAGAGTCAGGACTGCGCGGCAGTATTCAACGGCTAGTCAACTATGGTGATCATTGGCTGACGCTGGGCAATGCCGGTGTCATGCAGTCCACGGCTGCGGGTGGTTTTGTGCCGCGCGACTGGACCAACGCCGAAGCTTGGGACTGGTTAGAGATAGCGCCTGATCGGGCATTACTGGCCGAGTCCTACGAATTAAAAGAAATCACAGGCGACAGCGCCCGCACAATTTCACGTAACGACTTCTACCCACGTCTTCTCAAGCTCAGCCGCTTTGACCCTTCTATCGTCTACATCGGTACCGAACTGGGTATTGCCGCCATGCAGCGCGTCGACGGCGATTGGATAACGCTTTTTGTACAGGAAAATCTCATAGGACGTGTCCGTGATATCCACGAAACAGCTCGAGGTGAATTGTTGTTGTCTGTCACGGATCACGGCTTGGTGCGCGCGCAGTTTGCCGAGGATCACCGCAGCTTAATGACATGGTCAGTACTGGATCAGAGCGCCGGCTTACCCGGCAACAATGTGTCTACCAGTCGACTCGGTACCTACAACAACACCCTGATTGCCTCTGTACCTGACGGCTTTTTTATATGGAACAACGGACAGTTTCAAGCCACTGATCTTGATGGCTTGGCCGGCATGCGACAGCCTGACGAGATATTCTCCATTGAACAGCTCAGTGACAATACGGCATGGGCCTATTCGGACCGGCGCGTGTTATCGCGCCAGCCCAACAGTCCCTGGCAAGAACATGTGGTCCAGCCCATGAATCCCGGGCGCATCAACTCGCTGGGCGAACTGGCAGACGGCTCCGTCTATCTGGGCGGCATCGGTAGTGTCTTACGCCTGGACACCTTGCAACCTTCGGTGGCCAGCACGCCGGTTAGCGGAGTCGCCATGCGCCATATCATTCTGCGCTCGGAT
>JAUSPW010000197.1 GCA_030652635.1 Pseudohongiella sp.
CTGACATCACGCAGTGCGTCTTCGCCGCCTTTACGATCATATTTGTTGATAGCAATCACATCGGCATAGTCCAGCATGTCGATTTTTTCAAGCTGACTGGCTGCGCCAAACTCAGGAGTCATCACATACAGCGAGGCATCCACGTAAGGCACAATGCCAGCGTCACCCTGACCAATGCCGGGCGTTTCCACAATCACCAGATCAAAACCCGACACGCGCACCGCCGCAATAATATCGCGCATGTATGTTGGCACTTCGGTTTCAGAACGCCGGGTTGCAATCGAACGCATATACACCGAGGGATGATATATCGCGTTCATGCGCACACGGTCACCCAGCAAGGCGCCACCGGTTCGGCGGCGGGTCGGATCAATCGCCAATACCGCAATTTTTAAAGTATCACCACTGTCCTGACGAAAACGCAGAATCAGCTCATCGGTGAGTGATGATTTGCCGGCGCCGCCGGTACCGGTAATACCCAGTACAGGCACGTTGGCAGACACTTTTTGTGCCAGCGTATGCAGCTGGTGTTTGCCGGCCTCATCCACCTGAGCATTTTCCAGCGCACTGATCAGCCGCGACAACTGCAAACGATCGCCGCCTGCCAGGTCAACTGCGTGAGTGACCAGGGGACCGCGCGACCCGTTGGCAACCCGCTGCATGATGTCGTCAATCATGCCTTGCAGCCCCATGGTCTGACCATCTTCCGGCGAATACAGCCGGCTGACGCCATAGGCATGTAACTCTTTTAATTCGCTGGGGATAATCACACCGCCCCCGCCACCAAACACCTGAATATGGCCGGCGCCGCGCTCGCGCAGCATATCCACCATGTATTTGAAGTATTCGATGTGCCCGCCCTGATAGGAACTGATGGCAATGGCCTGTGCATCCTCCTGCAAAGCAGCTTCCACCACCTCCTGCACAGATCGGTTATGCGCCAGATGAATCACCTCGGCACCAGAGGCCTGCAGCATACGGCGCATGATATTGATGGCGGCATCATGGCCGTCAAACAAACTGGCTGCGGTTATAAAACGAGGGTAAAGCGCGCTTTGAGGCTGGGCATGGGTGTCAGACGCAGTAGCTGCGGATGCCAGATCTGGCCGGATGGATACAACTGAGGACACGACTGACTCCCGGGCTCATCAAGAGCGCCAAAACCAAAAATTGAACTGAATGCGATGCTGGATTATTATATTGACGTTAACGTCAACGTCAATCGAAGATCAGTCTATGTCAGATCTAACACAAATACTCAGTGACAGCTTCCTGCGCAGCAACGCGCTCGATCCACGCGACAACCATGGGCACAAGCTCTACACCATTTCCGAATTGGCCAAAGAGTTTGATATCACTACCCGCGCCATCCGCTTTTACGAAAGTGAGGGCCTGCTGAATCCCGACCGTGATGGCCGCAACCGCCTGTACAGCCAGCGCGATCACACCCGTCTCAAACTCATCCTGCGCGGTAAACGCCTGGGGTTTGCGCTGGAAGAAATCCGCGAAATGTTTGAGCTGTATGATTCAGCGACCGGTGAACTGGCACAGTTGAGACATGTGCTGGATAAAGTGGAAGCACGTAAACAGGTGCTGCGCCAGCAGATGGAAGATATTCAGCTCAGTCTGCATGAACTGAAAGAATTCGAATCGCAGTGTCGTACACGCCTGCGTCAGATGAGAAGCAATCACTAAAAAGGTTTTAGAACATGAGCAAAGATTCAGTTGTGATTCTGGGTGGCGCCCGCACGCCTATTGGTGGTTTTCAGGGTGTTTTCAGCGGTGTTACCGCACCGGCGCTGGGCGTCTTGGCCGCACGTGCCGCGCTGGAACGCGCAGGTCTGCACCCGGACAAACATGACAATGTCATTGATGATGTATTGATGGGCTGCGTGTTACCTGCGGGTCTTGCTCAGGCACCTGCGCGCCAGGTTGCGTTGGGAGCCGGCCTGCCTGTGACAACGCCCTGCACCACCGTCAACAAGATGTGTGGTTCCGGCATGAAAACCGTGATGATGGGTGTGGATCAGATTCTGGCCGGCAGCGCTGATGCCATTCTGGCCGGCGGCATCGAAAATATGACACAGGCCCCGTACCTGATTCCCAAAGCGCGTGGTGGACTGCGTCTCGGCCATGGCGAACTCAAAGATCACATGTTTCTGGACGGTCTCGAAGATGCCTACACCGGCCGCCTGATGGGCAGTTTTGCGCAGGAAACCGCTGACAAACACGGCCTGACTCGCAAAGACATGGACGATTATTCCATTGCCTCGCTAACTCGTGCTCAGGATGCCATCAAGCATGGTTGGTTTGATGCCGAATCTGTAGGTGTGCCGGTTAAAGCCGGCAAAACCGACACCGTCATCCTGCACGACGAGCAACCCGGCAAAGCCAACGCCGACAAAATTCCGCAACTGCGCCCGGCATTTTCGGCAGATGGCACTATTACCGCCGCCAATTCTTCGTCGATTTCTGATGGCGCTGCAGCAGTGGTATTGATGCGCGAAAGCACTGCGCATGAAAAAGGTTTAACACCCATGGCACGCATTGTTGCGCAGGCCAGCCACGCACGTCACCCCAGTGAATTCACTATTGCGCCGATTGGTGCGATTGAAAAAGTTCTGGCACGTGCGGGCTGGACCACTGCCGATGTCGACCTTTGGGAAATCAACGAAGCTTTTGCCATGGTGCCCATGCTGGCGATGCGTGAACTTGAGCTTGATCACAGCAAAGTGAATATACATGGCGGCGCGTGTGCACTTGGCCATCCGGTAGGCGCATCGGGTGCACGAATTATTGTGACGCTGATGTATGCGCTGAAAAAACTCGGTAAAACCAAAGGGGTGGCGAGTTTGTGTATTGGTGGTGGTGAGGCGGTTGCGGTCGCGATTGAGATGGTTTGACCATTCAATCGCCGGCCACCTTCAGATTTTGTTAACCATTAACTCGCAGCGGCTGTCGCTGCCAATACGTCAGTGACCGCCATAACCATTCCAGCGGACCAAAGCGGAAATGACGTAGCCAGATCGGCGACAGCCACAACTGCAGGGCCCAGATAGCCAGCACAATCAGCAGTTGCCCGGCGCGCTCCACCTGACCGAATAATCCAAGCCCGTGACCGTAAAAAATAAGTCCACACAACACGGTGTGCATGATGTAGTTGGTAAAGGCCATGCGCCCAACAGCAGCGAGGCGCTTGGTCAGCGCGGGCATGGCACCCTTTTTCAGCAACAGAAGAATGGCTGACATCCAACCCAAACTGACCAGCACACTGCCCCAATAATTGAACTGGGAACCCCAAAACATGGAGGTAATCTGCCACTCGTTACGGTCGTTCCAAACCATGCCATACACAATCAAAGGCAGACCCACACACAACGCAAGCAACAGCAGCCGTCGGTATGTTTTATTGTCTGCTGCACCCGTGAGCGTACCGGTTTTGTACAAGGCCATGCCCAGCAACATCATGCCGCTGGCGCGCCAGAACGCCCACAAGAACAAGGCAACACCCTGCATCTCTTGAGTCATGGGCACACGCACAGACATCTGGGTGAGCCAGTTGCCTTGCATGGCGGCAATCTCGTCGGCCATGGTGGCCTGATCCGGCAGCCACATGGGCATCAACTGCTCATCTAGCGCCTCTGGCGGCATCACTTGCACACCAATGCCGGTCAGCAGATAAACAATGGATGAAACAGACAGGAAAAAAACAGCGAGTTTGAACAGAGAACGTGGTGAGCGTTTGCGTAGCGGAAACAGTAAAAACGCGCACAAAGCGTACACAAACAGAATGTCGCCGGACCACAGCAGATAGCCATGTAGCAGACCAAAAACCATCAACCAGACATTGCGACGATAGTGATACCCTGCCTCCGATTTGCCAGATGCCGCGGCGCGCTCACAGAACAACACGATGCCAGCCCCAAACAACATGGAAAACAGCGCCATCATTTTTTGATCGGCCAGCAAATGACTGAGCGTCCAGACTATGCCATGAATGCCGTCCAGAGACCCATAGGACGTTGGGTTCAGATAGGCTGCCATGGGCATGGCAAAAGTCTGGATGTTCATGACCAGAATGCCCAGCACAGCAAAACCACGTAAGGCATCCAATGCGTCAATTCGCTGTTCAACGGGTGTTATCACAGTTGCTCTCCTTGCTTGACAGTGTTTTTGACCTTTTTAATTTCTTATGTACTGCTCTCCTCTAGTTATAGCAATTTTTCCGGCAATATCAAATTTTTGGTTCGGGATTGCTTGTAGCCTACGGCAACATAAACCCACGAATGGCATAAAACAGAAACGCTGACATCAGCGCAGACGCCGGCACTGTGATCAGCCAAGCGGCTGCAATACGGAAGATTTGAGAACGCTTGACCAATTCCTGCTGGTAGCCTTTTTTCAGACTTTTACGATCAAGTTTGGAGAATAACGCATGACCGTCTGCCTGCTGCGCGCGCTTTTTGAGCGCCCGCAACATCACTCCGCGTTCCTGTACCGATGCATCATCAAAACGTGCAATAAACGCATCAATTTCAGCAGCGTCACTTTCCGGATGATGTGCTTTGATTTCCGCAATCATGCGTGCGTAGTTACTCTTGAGATACTCACGCAGGAAGCCAACCCCAAACACACCTCCCACCGCAATGTGGGTGGAACTGACCGGCAACCCCATCTGGCTGGCCAGAATGACCGTCAGACTGGCTGACATGGCGATACAAAATGCGCGCATCTGATCCAGTTCGG
>JAUSPW010000210.1 GCA_030652635.1 Pseudohongiella sp.
AGGGATTCGAACCCTCGATAGGGTATTAACCTATACGCCCTTAGCAGGGGCGCGCCTTCAGCCACTCGGCCATCTCTCCAAAATCGGGCGCAATCATAGCACAACTTCTAAAGAATGGCAGAGCTGATATCTACAATTTTACATATTACCTTGATTGTCGTCTCCTTCAGAGCCACCGCGCTCCTTTTGGATACGTTGATAAATTTCTTCGCGATGCACTGCAACATCTTTTGGAGCGTTGACTCCAATTCGAACCTGATTTCCTTTTACACCAAGTACTGTCACCGTTACATCATCACCCACCATCAGTGTTTCACCAATTCGGCGCGTTAAAATTAACATGATGTCTCTCCTTTCCCATTCATGATATCCATGCAACGTTCCTTTCAGCTTCCTGAAAAGTATTCACGGAGTTACGTAAGTTCTGCTGATATCCTTGTTAGTCCGGTCTCTTGAAGAAGACCGGTCAATTCACTCTTTGCAGTCATTTGCCCAAAACAAACGTCCGCGCGGCTGTTCGCCACTTTTCAGGTCGCAGGCTGCACCTTCAAACCGATGCCGCCAACGCCTCCTCCCCCAACCCGAAGGCAGCATGCAGAGATCGCACTGCCAATTCCAGATACTTTTCATCGATTACAACGGAGATTTTGATCTCCGATGTTGTAATTATTTGTATGTTTATAGCCTCTTCAGCCAATGTCTTGAACATCAGGCTCGCAATTCCTGCGTGAGACCGCATCCCTACGCCAACCAGAGACACTTTGGCTATTTTTTTATCAACACTAACGCCCGCTGCACCTATGGTGCGAGCAACACCTTCTACAATTTCCCGCGCCTGCTCCAGATCCTGCCGCTTTACTGTGAAGGTAATATCGGTGCTGTTGCCAGCAGCCGCGTTTTGAACAATCACATCAACGTCAATGCCGGCATCACCTACGGCGCCCAACACCTTGTAGGCCACTCCTGGTACATCAGGCACACCAGATACAGTGACTTTTGCCTCATCACGGGTAAATGCTATTCCTGCTATGACAGGCGCTTCCATTTCTCTATTTTCCTCGAGGCTGATCAACGTCCCCGGATCATCTTCAAAACTTGATAAAACCCGCAATGGCACCTTGTACTTGCCTGCGAACTCTACTGATCGAATCTGTAACACTTTTGCGCCCAGGCTCGCCAGCTCCAGCATTTCTTCGAACGTAATCGTACGCAGCAACCTTGCATCGTCTACAACTCGAGGGTCTGTTGTATATACGCCTTTTACGTCGGTATAGATCTGACATTCATCAGCTTTCAGTGCTGCCGCAAGTGCAACTGCCGAAGTATCTGACCCACCTCGCCCCAGAGTCGTGATGTTGCCATGCTCATCAACGCCCTGAAACCCTGCCACCACCACGACCGAACCGTTCGCCAGTTCAGCTCTGATTCGTTTGTCGTCGATCTGTCGAATGCGGGCGCGTGTGTGCGCCGCATCCGTCAAAATCTGAACCTGTGAACCCGTCAACGACTTGGCTGAGCAGCCTCGTTTATGGAGTGACATGGTCAACAAGGCCATGGTCACCTGTTCTCCGGTTGACACCAATACGTCAAGTTCCCGGGGCGTTGGTTGAGACTGAATCTGCTCAGCCAACGCGATCAATCGATTGGTTTCGCCACTCATTGCCGAAACCACAACAACCAGGTCGTGGCCGGCACTGCGCATCGAAATGATACGGTCAGCCACCGCTGCTATGCGCTCGACTGATCCCACCGACGTACCACCAAATTTCAGAACAAAAAGCGCCATAAAAGTCAATTACCCGAATGGGTGCTGATTAAACATAAACCAACTGACTAATGCAATACTAAAGGTCAAGAGAACTGTTTCACAAAATCAGCAACTGACGTCAGAGCCGCTTCAAGTCCCTCAGGTTGTGTGCCACCAGCCATTGCCATATCAGGGCGACCACCGCCTTTACCGCCAACTTGCAAGGCAACATGGTTAACGATATCCCCGGCTTTCAAGCGCGCGGTCAGATCTTGTGTCACACCTGCAACCAAGGAAACCTTGCCATCTTCAACAACAGCGAGCACCACAACCGCACTACCCAGCTTGTTTTTGAGCTGATCCACTGTCTCACGCAAGGCTTTGCTACTAAAGCCATCTACTCGTTTACTCAGTAACTTGTAGCCATTCATATCGATGGCTTCAGACGCCAGGTCGCTGCCTGCTGCACTCGCGAGCCTGGACTTGATCTGTTCCAAGGACTTCTCAAGACCTTTCTGCTGCGCGATCAGTTGTTGTACCCGATCTAATAGCGCATCTTCACTGGTTTTTAACAACTCGCACACAGACCTAAGCACACCTTCTTCGCGCGCAACATGGGCAAGTGCGCCCATGCCGGTGACCGCCTCGATTCGGCGCACGCCTGCAGCAATGCCGGTCTCTGCAATCAACTTGAACAGTCCAATATCACCAGTTCGTTCCACATGTGTTCCACCACAAAGCTCTGTGGAAAAATCACCCATAGAAACAACCCGTACCTGATCGCCGTACTTTTCACCAAACAAGGCCATCGCTCCGCTCGCCATGGCCTGATCAATAGACATCACCTGTTTAGAGACTTCCAGGTTTAAAAGAATCTGGCTGTTGACCATTTCTTCAATTTTCTTGATTTCCGAGGCGCTCATAGACGACGAGTGCGAGAAGTCAAATCGCAATCTGTCAGCGGTCACCAACGATCCTTTTTGGGACACATGATCGCCTAACACATTGCGCAAAGCCGCGTGTAACAAATGTGTGGCCGAGTGATTGAGCATCGTTGATCGACGAATTGACTCATCAACCTGCGCACTCATGTGGTCTCCCACTTTCACCGAGCCTTGCAGCAGTTTACCCTTGTGCAGGACGTACTCGCCCTGCTTTTGTGTATCACTTATGTAAAATTTTGTAACGACAGCGGCACCTTGCCGAATCTCAAGCACGCCCTTGTCTCCAGCCTGACCACCCGATTCACCATAAAATGGGCTACTATCCAGCAATATGATTGCCTCTGAGGCACCAATAAGAGATTGAACGGATTGCGTATTCTGATAGATGGCCAGCACTTTGCTCTCGTGTTGAAGGTGCTCGTAACCTACAAACTCTGTTGCTGCCGCCGCTTCAATCTGTAATTTTTCAACCGCATTAAACTGACTGGCTGCACGCGCCTGTTGGCGCTGGACGTCCATAGCCTTGTCGAACCCATCCATATCCAATGTCAATGAATGCTCGCGGGCAACGTCGGCGGTCAGGTCTACAGGAAACCCATAGGTATCGTAGAGTTTAAAAACAGTTTCCCCCGGGATCACATCTCCGGCCAGATTTGATATGGCCTGATCAAGAATCTGCATGCCATTCTCAAGGGTGCGTGCAAATTGTTGCTCCTCTTCACGCAACACCTTTTCTACACGGGTTTGCTCTTTGGCCAATGCTGGATACGCCTCGCCCATTTCAACAACCAACGCGGCAACCAGACGATAGAAAAACAGCTCTTTAACGCCAAGCTGATATCCGTGGCGCACGGCTCGCCGGATAATGCGACGCAAAACATAACCACGACCTTCGTTTGAGGGTGTTACGCCATCAAGTATCAGGAAGGAGCAAGAACGAATATGGTCAGCAATAACTCGCAGGGAGGTATTACTGGTGTCCTCAATGCCCGTAATGCCGGCAGCTGCATCAAGCAAATTCTGGAACAGATCAATTTCATAGTTGCTATGGACGTGCTGAAGGACGGCAGCAAGTCTTTCCAAGCCCATGCCAGTATCAACAGAGGGCTTTGGCAACGGCACCAGAGTGCCATCTGACTGACGGTCAAACTGCATAAATACCAGATTCCAGATTTCAATATACCGATCACCATCTTCATCTGGGCTGCCGGGAGGACCGCCTGCTACTTCATCACCGTGATCAAAAAATATTTCTGTACAGGGGCCACACGGCCCAGTGTCACCCATCGCCCAAAAATTGGATTTTTCACCCAGTCTGGTCACCCGATCTGCAGCAACACCGATTTCATTCACCCAAATCTCAGCAGCCTCATCGTCATCCCGGAAAACGGTGACCCAAAGCTTGTCTTTTGGTAGCCCGAGTTCTACGGTTAAAAACTCCCAGGCGTACTGGATGGCATCGCGCTTGAAATAATCACCAAAACTGAAGTTCCCCAACATTTCAAAGAATGTATGGTGACGAGCTGTATAACCAACGTTCTCCAGATCGTTATGTTTTCCGCCAGCCCGCACGCAGCGCTGCGAACTGGTGGCGCGTTTGTACGACCGCTGTTCTGCACCAAGGAAAAGATCTTTAAACTGCACCATGCCCGCATTAGTGAACAATAGCGTGGGATCATTCGAGGGTACCAACGAACTGCTGGTGACCACTTCGTGGCCTTTTGAATTGAAGTAGTCCAGAAATTTCTGGCGGATCTCATTGCTCTTCATCTGGGTTTCCATTAAGTAACAGTCTGATTCGGTTTAAAACGATAGGTCTGATCGTCAAGGGCGCTGATTATACTCTCCAGCCACTTTTATTGAAGTCTGACCAAGTCGTGTGATAAAGAAATGTTTTGATATGAGTGAACTTATTCTTCCGGGATATCAATTTTGCCGTTACTGGACAGCAGAATAGCAACCGGTCGCGTTTTCGGAAAATGCGATAAAACTATGGTTGTGATAATCAAAAACGGCACGCATAAAAACATGCCAGCGATTCCCCAGATCGTGCCCCACAATGCCAGATTAAAAAGAATGACGACCGGGCTGAGGTTCAAGGTTGTCCCCATCAATCTCGGTTCAATAATGTTTCCTATGGTTATCTGTAGAGCACCAATGCATACCAGCACCATCAAAAACAGCGAAAAACCATCGCTGGTTGACTGAGCCAGTGCGATGGTAGCAGGGAAAATCGTCGCAATAATTGACCCTACCGTTGGAATAAAATTAAGCAAAAAGATCAACGTACCCCAGATTTCCGGAAAATCAACACCCAGTACACTCAAAATCAGATAGCTCAAAAGCCCTGTTGCTGAGCTGGTCAGAATTTTAATGCTGATGTAGCGTTGAATATCCGAGCGCACCTTGTCGATTATTTTTTGTACACGCCGTTCCTGGACCGGGTCATTCACCAGAGCAGTCAGCTTGGATTTGAAATTACCTTGTTCCCACAATAAGAACAGCGTGTATATAAAAATGAGGATGCCGTCAGCTGCCACTCCGGTAAACGTGAGCGCGACAGCGGTTATAAGACTGGATATATCAAGCCAAGAGGACACATTCTGCCAAAGACCCTCTGCAGGCAAGCTATCTGAAAGTGGGAACCGAGACCAGTACACCTGTAAATTGGCTTCATAGACGCGGGCGACTGTACCCAGATCATTCAAACTGCCGCTGATGAACTGAACAATCATCGATATCACAGCGACCAACACCAGGATGCCCAGCACTGTGCAAATAGGCCTATACAAGGTGAATCGACCCATTTTGATGCCTTGAAACAAACTGGCCAACACATTGATCAGAAACCAGAAAACGACTGCGATAACCAACGGTTGGAAAAGCTGCTGCCCCACTACCAAAAGATAGATAGTCAGTGCACAAATGGCCGCAACCGCTGCAAACTGCAGCACTTTGCTTTGAGGCTGTCCGACCATTAACGGGAACTCCCTGCCCTTGGCTCACACATTGTTATGCCCCGGATCAACTCCTACAACCTTGCAAATGCCTCTATCACAATCGCCGGGGTTAGCAGTTGTGGCAGAATTTCAGGTGCAGCCTGCGGATCGGCCGGATACAAAATGTACAATGGCACACTCGGTCTGTTGAACTCATCAAGCACCCGACTGATTTCGGGATCCTGATTGGTCCAATCCCCTTTCATATAGGTGATGCCGTATTCCTTCATGGCGTTTTGGACACGCGCAGTGCTCAGCGTCGTTTGCTCATTGGCGAGGCAGGTAATACACCAGGCAGCAGTCATATTTACCAGTACCGGCGTGCCTGCGGCGCGCAACTCTTCAACGCGCTGCGCGGAAAAAACCTCGTATTCAGTTGAGATTTCTTCATCGGGGCTGCCCGCAAAACCGGCATTGCGAGTATCGAGAAACGGCATTTGCAACACTGACAAAGCAGTCAGCACCATGACTACACTGACAACCCGGTTAACCAACCGCCAGTTTGCCGAGCTTGACGTTGATTTTTGCAACAGCCAGAGCGCCATCGCCAACAACAATGCCGCGGACGCGACAGCAATCATGCCATTCACGCCTGTTTGCATACCCAGCACCCACAGCAACCAAAGCGCGGCGGCGTAAAGGGGGAACGCCATAAACTCTTTGAAGGTCACCATCCAGGGACCCGGTCTCGGCATATGTTTGATCAGTGCAGGGCTGAACGTCAGCAACAGGAAAGGTAACGCCATACCGAGGCCAAGGAAGGCAAACACCAACATGGCAACTACCCAGGATTGGGATAACGCGAACCCCAGTGCAACGCCCATAAATGGCGCGGTACAGGGACTGGCAACAACCGTAGCCAACACACCCGTGAAGAACGACGATGAATACCCGCCGCTTTGTGTCAGCCCACCACCTACCCCCATCAGCCGCGTGCCAAATTCGTACACACCCGACAGGCTCAGTCCCATCACAAAAAAGATAAATACCAGTACGGAAACAAACCAGGGCGATTGCAACTGAAACGCCCAACCGACAGCTTCACCGCCTGCCCGTAGTGCCAACAGGACCGACGCCAGAATCAGAAATGCCACAACCACACCGGCGGTGTAGGCCAGCCCGTGCGTCTTGTACTCCGAGGCACTGGCGCCAATCTTGGATGTCAGACTCATGGCTTTGATCGACAACACGGGGAACACACAGGGCATCAGATTCAGGATCAAACCACCTGCCAGCGCTGATAA
>JAUSPW010000212.1 GCA_030652635.1 Pseudohongiella sp.
CGCAACACATTATCCGCTAGCCCAATGATTATGGCGCCATAAGCGATCAGGATGGATGCTTTTTCCCACTCCCCGGTGGCATACAGATAAATGGCCATCGGTAGCCACACTAACGAGGCACCAACGGCAGGGACCAATGACAGAAACGCCATGACAACGGATAACAACAAGGCTGCAGGTAAGTCCAGCAACCAGAAAATCAGGCCGCCAAGCGCGCCTTGGACTATGGCAACAACAAGGTTGCCTTTAACGGTGGCACGAGCTACCTCGGCAAATTTCTGAAACAACAACTGCCGTCTTTCAAAGCTCAACGGGATGGCATTGCGCATCCAGTTGACAATGCTTTCACCATCTCGTATCAGGAAGAAGCTCAGATATAGCATCAAACCCAGACTGAGCGTGAACATCAGGGCGTTACGCCCCCAGTTCAACGCCTGTTGAGAAAGAATACGGCTTAAGCCAATGGCCGATTCAGACAGGATGTTGCGAATGCTGCCGGTATCAATACCCAGGCGAGTCAACAGATCCGGCAGAAGTGGCACGGCGTTGCCAATGCGGTCCAGAATATCTTGCGGGTTCAGTTGCTGGCTCTCGATCAGTTGGTACAGTTGAGCGCCTTGCCGGACAAATCCAAACGCAACAGCAATCACGGGCATGACAACCAGAACAAAACCGGCTAGAAGCGTGCAGAACGCCGCAAGTGAAGGGCGATTGCCAAAGCTGCGATTGAGGCGGCGCTGCAAGGGATTAAACAACAAGGCCATGATGCCCGCCCAGAAAATCGCGCTCCAGAACGGCAGCAGCAGCAGTACAAACAGCAAGCTCAGCGTGATCAACACCCCAATAAACGTACGTTTTTCAATCACATCGCGCATATTGCCATCCTTCATGTGCTTCGCCTGCGCAGCATACGCCACAGTTCAATAATTCTGGGTGGTTGACCGGTGCGCAGAATGCCTTGGCGGAATACCCGACCAGATAACCACAGCACGGTGATAGTGGTGACGACCAGCAGCACTGTTGTGCCAACCACATCAATCATTGGAGGCTGCGCCGCGGCCCGATTCATCATGGTAAATGGCGTGAACAGTGGAATCCATGACATCACTCTGGCCATAGTGCCATTGGGATCCTGGGCAATAAAACTCATCGTCAGGATGGGAACCATCATCACCATCATCAGCGGCATCATCAGACTTTGAGCTTCTTTGAGGGTATTACACAGGCTGCCGATTGCCAGAAAAATACCGGCATACAGTGTGTAACAGCACAGGTAATAAAACACAAAATACGGGATCAGGTCTGAACCCAATAGCACATCCAGAATCTGCACTATCATGGTGGTTTCAATGGTCTGATACAGTTGTATGAATGCAAAAAAGGATGCCAGCCATGCCAGAATGGTGGTGATCCCTGTTGCACCGATCCCCAGCAATTTGCCCATCATCAGCTCGCCCGGCGTGACAGATGCCAACAACACTTCGATGATGCGGTTGGACTTTTCTTCGATGGTATTACTGAGCAGATACTGCACACTCTGCATCAGCGAAATAAAAATCAGATATACAAAACCCATGGGCGCCCATTGCCGGAAGGTATCGGCCACGCTGACTTGCTCGTCACCTGCCACTTTGCCGGGATCCATCCTGCTGACGGGCAGACGGGTGCGCTGCACATCACGCACGGCATTCACATCGATATTACGATCAATGTATTCCTGTTGGCGGATGGCATTGTTGATGCTGGTTTGAATGGCATTGGACAGCCGGGTATCGGTCAGGTTGCCGGCCCAATACTGCACACCCCGAGTGCCACTGTCAGCCGGCAGGCCGCCCATCGCCGCCATCGGACGCACAATATCGTTGTTAACCTCAGCCGGGATCAGAATCAGCGCAAACAGGCTGACGTTATTGTCACCCACTTGCAGTCTCTTTTCGCCTTTCAGGAATGGCCGCAGCGTCTCAACAATAGTCTCGGCGGGTGCTGTGATATCCAGTTCAGGCGGCGGGACTGCTGCAATAAATTGCTGACGCGGTTCTTCAAAGTCAGGCGTGTCCGGGCGCAAATAGGGTCTGGCCATTTGCAACGCAAAGGCAAGGCCGCCATTGCTTAGCCAGTCGTCGAGCGCTGCCACTTCATCATTGCCAAAATCATCCAGCAACTGATCCATTTGATTGGCGGGTTCATTGCTGATGGCAAGATTGGCGGTGTCGCTACGATTTTCCTGAAGGTAGCGCATGAAGTCCTGCATGACCCGACGCTGGTGTTCGCGCCGGATTGCGGTTTCGACAGAGTCAGCGTATTGCCCTGTTTGATCAATCAGCAAGTAATAGCGGGTGGGCGTGGCAGTTGCCAGTCTGGTTGATATATGAAAGATCATAAAAAAGACAATGGGCACCAACAAAACGCCAATCCAGAATCCCTTGGTTTTGACGTTCTCCAGATACTCGCGCCATGCAATCAGCAGCGTTACTCTCATGCCAGTGCTCTCTTTACAAAAACGGGCGTCATAAAACGGTTATCCAAAAAACGCTCATCGGAAGTTGTGTTCCCTAGCTTCCTGACCCACCAGATGCACAAACACATCGTGCAGGCTGGTCTGGGTAAAGTCAAAGCGGCTGAGACTGATACCATTTTGGAAACAATGTTGCAGAATCAATTGGGGGTTGGTGTGTTCTTTCACGTACAGTTCCCACTGACGAGTGCCGGGGATGCGCCCTTCACCACCCACAAATGTTTCACTGACGGACAGCACTCCCTCCAGGTCAGCAAGCGCCATGACATCGTTCTGGCACTCGAGAATTACTCTGCGCGGGATAATTGCGCGCGCTTCATCCACGGTGCCATCAAAGACCTTGCTGCCTTGCGTGATCAATAACAGGCGCTCACAAAGCCGCTCTGCATGCTGCATGATGTGGGTCGAAAAGATGACAGTCTGGCCATTATTTTTTAAGTCCCGGATCAGTTGTTCGAGAACTTCCTGATTGACCGGGTCCAGTCCGGAAAACGGTTCATCAAGGATCACCAGTTCAGGATTATGTGCAATTGACGAAAGTACCTGAACTTTCTGCCCCATGCCTTTGGACAGCGACTCCACTGTGGAATTGGCAAAATCCTTCAATCCGTATTGCTCCAGCAGTTCAAACGCACGTAGTTTTGCGTCTTTACGATGGATGCCTTTGAGTGTCGCAAAGTAGGAAATAATGGCCCAGACCTTCATTTTTTTATAAAGGCCTTTCTCTTCTGGCAAGTAACCAATGCGGTCGCGAACCTGCATGGCTGATTTGCAGCCCAGCACCTCAATTTCGCCTTCGTCTGGACGGATAATGTCGAGAATCATTCGAATAGTAGTGGTTTTCCCGGCGCCATTGGGACCAAGAAAACCATAAACAGAGCCTTTGGGTATGCTCAGATTGATGCGATTGACGGCGGTAAAATCACCGTAGCGCTTGGAAACATTGCTTAACGACAATACGGTTGATGACATCTCTCGGTTCCGAAATATCCTTGTCAAGCAGTCATCCCGGGAAGGACGCTGGGCCGCTTGTGCCTGTTGGCCGAGTGTAGCACAGCCGCGTAAATGAAAAAGCCGGAAATCCTGAGATGTCCGGCTTTGTTAAAGGGCTAACCGGCAGACTTCTGGAAGAATATCTGCCGCAATGTAGCAGATCAGTTTGCTAGGTGTTTATTGATCGCCTCGGCAACTTTTCGACCTTCGTCGATTGCTCGCACGACCAGCGATTGACCACGACGACAGTCGCCTGCAGCAAACACTTTCGGATGGTTGGTGCGGAAGTCGCCGTAAGCCGCTTTGTAGTTTGAGCGCGCATCAACTTCAAGGCCCAACGGTTTGGTGATGTACTGTTCCGGGCCAAGGAAACCCATGGACAACAGGATCAGATCGGCTTCCCAGAATTTAACGGTGCCGGGGATTTCCTTGAAGCTCGCGTCCACTTCTACCGTGTTGATGCCCAACAATTTGCCGTTTTCATCACGCACAAACTCTTTGCCGCTGATGGAATAAACCCGAGGATCCTGGCCATCGCGGTAAGCAGCCTCTTCATGGCCATAATCCACGCGGTAGATTTTAGGCCACAGTGGCCAGGGGTTGTCGGCCGGACGCTCATTGCCTGGGCGCGGCATAATTTCAAAATTGACGAGTGACTTGCAGCCGTGACGCAAGGACGTTGCGATGCAGTCAGTGCCGGTATCACCACCACCAATCACGATGACGTTTTTACCTTTGGCGCTGATGTAGTTGCCGTCTTCCAAATCGGAATCCAGCAGACTGCGCGTATTGGCGGTCAGGAATTCCATGGCGGGATAAATGCTGTCGCCTTCTCGGCCTGGTATTTTCAATTCGCGTGCGGTGGTCGCACCCGTGGTTAGGCAGAGCACATCGACATCAGCCAACAAGGCTTCAACGGACACGCTCTTCTCGCCAGTGCCACCGACGTTCACACCTGTGACAAAAGTGATGCCTTCGTCTTTGAGCAGGTTGACACGACGGTCTACCACATCTTTTTCGAGCTTCATGTTGGGGATGCCGTACATCAGCAGGCCGCCGATACGATCCTCACGCTCATACACAGTAACTGAGTGGCCAGCCTGGTTTAACTGGGCGGCTGCGGCCAATCCCGCCGGGCCAGACCCAATCACGGCTACTTTTTTACCAGTACGGAACGAGGGTGGATTGGCAACAACCCAGCCGTTTTCAAAGCCGCGATCAATAATCGCGTTTTCAATGTTCTTGATGGTAACTGGCGGGTTGTTCATGCCCAGCACGCATGAGCCCTCACACGGTGCAGGACATACGCGGCCAGTAAATTCCGGGAAGTTATTGGTTTTGTGCAAGCGATCCAGCGCTTCGCGCCACTGACCTTTGTACACCAGGTCATTCCACTCAGGAATCAGATTGTACACAGGACAGCCGTTGTCGGACTGACAAAACGGCACGCCACAATCCATACAGCGCGCGCCCTGCGTGGTCAGGTGGCTGTCGTCGGGACGTGTATAAATTTCCTTGTAGTCCAGCAATCGCTCGGCCGGTGCACGGTACGGAACGGTGCGGCGATCAAACTCTTTAAAACCTGTTGGTTTGCCCATGTCTAAACCTTAATCTTCCCAATTTTGTACGTTGACAGGCGGCCTGCCGGGACCTGAACACCATTGTGTTGTCAGGGCGGCACAGGCTGCGATGTATTACTTACACGGCAACTGCCTGTTGTTGGGCTGCCAATTCCGTCAGCACACGTTTGTAATCTGTCGGCATTACTTTCACAAACTGCGTCAATGACTGGTCCCAGTTATCCAGAATCTGCTTGGCCACCGGTGAATCAGTGTGACGCAGGTGATTGCTGATCAGGGTCTTCAATTCTTGCACATCAGCATGATCAACCACGGCTTCCAGCCCATAGGTTTCAGAGTTGCACTGGCGGGTAAAGTCTTTGTCTTTATCCCACACATATGCAATGCCACCACTCATACCTGCGCCGAAGTTACGCCCGGTTTTGCCAAGAATGACTACGCGGCCACCGGTCATGTATTCACAACCGTGGTCGCCAATACCTTCGACAACGGCGGAGGCGCCGCTGTTACGCACCGCAAAACGCTCAGCCGCAATGCCACGGAAATACGCTTCGCCACCGGTTGCGCCGTACAGATTGACGTTACCGGCAATAATGTTTTCTTCGGCCTTGAACGTGCTGACTTTGGGCGGGTAGACAACAATTTTGCCGCCCGACAGACCTTTGCCTACAAAGTCATTACAGTCACCTTCAACGGTGATGGTGATCCCTTTGGCCAACCAGGCGCCAAGGCTCTGACCTGCAGAACCATGCAATTTAATGTTGATGGTGTCATCGGGCAGCATCTGCTCGCCGTGATGTTTGGCAACTTCATTGGACAACATGGTGCCCACAACACGGTTGATGTTAAGCACAGGTAGCTCTATCTGGACTTTTTCACCGCGCAGCAACGCTGGTTGTGCCAATTCAATCAATTGGTTATCCAGGGCTTTTTCAAGGCCGTGATCCTGATTGATGGTCTGGTGCGTCACAGTATTCGGGTAAACCATTTGTGCGGGTTTCAGGATATTGCTCAGATCCAATCCGCGCGCCTTCCAATGATCGATTGCACCACGACTTTCCAGCAGGTCTACACGACCAACCATGTCGGTCAGTTTGCGCATGCCGAGACTCGCCATGATTTCGCGCAGTTCTTCGGCGACCATAAACAGGTAGTTAACCACGTGTTCTGGCTGGCCTTTGAATTTCTTGCGCAGCTCTGGGTCTTGTGTGGCAATACCGACTGGGCAGGTATTCAAGTGGCATTTACGCATCATGATGCAACCGAGTGTCACCAGCGGTGCGGTCGCAAACCCGAATTCTTCCGCGCCAAGCAGTGCAGCAATTGCCACGTCGCGGCCGGTCTTTAGCTGTCCGTCTGTTTGCACAACCACGCGAGAACGCAGGTTGTTCATGACCAGAGTCTGGTGTGTCTCCGCCAGACCCAGTTCCCACGGCAATCCCGCGTGTTTTATGGAGGTCAGCGGAGATGCGCCGGTACCGCCATCATGGCCGGCAATCACAAGGTGTTCGGCTTTGGCTTTGGTGACGCCTGCTGCCACGGTGCCAACACCAACTTCCGACACCAGTTTTACACTGATGCGCGCTTTGCGGTTGGCGTTTTTCAGGTCGTGGATCAGCTGCGCGATATCCTCGATAGAATAAATGTCGTGGTGCGGCGGTGGAGAAATCAGACCTACACCGGGCGTTGAATAACGCAGACGTGCAATATGCGCATCAACCTTGCCGCCAGGCAGTTCGCCACCTTCACCGGGCTTGGCGCCTTGCGAAATCTTGATTTGCAGCTCATCAGCGTTGCTCAAGTACCAGATGGTGACGCCAAAACGGCCAGACGCCACTTGTTTGATTGATGAACGCTTGGAATCGCCATTGGGCATAGGCTGGAATCGCGCAGGGTCTTCCCCGCCTTCACCGGTATTGGACTTGCCGCCCATGCGGTTCATGGCGATTGCCAAGGTCTCATGGGTTTCCGGTGATATTGAACCCAGGCTCATCGCGCCAGTCGCAAAACGTTTTACGATGTCTTTGGCTGACTCAACGTCTTCCAGCGCAATTGCTGGTTGTAAACCCGTTCTGAAATCCAGCAGGCCGCGCAACGTGCAGGCGCGCGTGGTCTGCTCATTGGTGTACTTTGCAAATATCTTGTAAGCGTCAGGGCTGTTGTTGCGCGCTGCAACCTGCAGGTTGAAGATCGCGCTCGGATCCCACATGTGGCCTTCACCACCGCTACGCCAATGGAAATCGCCAGGATTGGTCATCACGGGGATACGTCCGGTGTCGATTACCGGGAAGCCCAGGTGATGGCGCCGCTCAGTTTCCTGAACCAGCGTATCGAAATTCACACCTTGTACACGGCTTGCGGTGCCAACAAAGCAGCGATTGATGATGTCATCTGCCAGGCCAACCGCTTCAAATATTTGCGCACCTTTATATGATTGCAGGGTAGAGATGCCCATCTTTGCCATGACTTTGAGCATGCCTTTGCCGACAGCCTTTTTATAGGCGTACACAATCTTGTCTTCGGTGGCGTACTCTTTGCTCAGCAGGCCGTCTTTCTGGGCTTGCCAAAGTGACTCAAAGGCCAGATAAGGGTTGATCGCATCTGCCCCGAAACCGGCAAGCAGACAATGGTGATGCACTTCGCGCGCTTCACCGGTTTCCAGAATCAGACCGATGCGCGTTCGCTCGTGCTGACGAATCAGGTGATGGTGAACCGCACCACAGGCGACCAGTGAGCTGATGGCCATACGCTGACGGTCAATTTTGCGATCGGACAGAATAACAAAGGCATAACCGTCGGCAATGGCCTGACTGGCTTGTTGGCAGATGTTTTCGAGCGCTTCAACATACGCATTGGCAGCTTTTGCGTCATAGGTAATATCGATGACTTTGCTGCGCAGACCTTTGTAGTCCATGTTGCGTATGGTCTGCAGCTGTTTGTTGGACAGGATCGGGTGCTTGAGGCTCAGGCGATGTGCCTGTTTCTCGGTGGTTTCCAGCAAGTTGCCTTCCGGACCAATAAAACACTCCAGCGACATCACCACTTCTTCGCGGATCGAGTCAATCGCCGGGTTGGTGATCTGCGCAAACAACTGCTTGAAGTA
>JAUSPW010000214.1 GCA_030652635.1 Pseudohongiella sp.
CTCCCTTATTGGGAAGGGATTCATGTCGTTGTCGCGATCGACTATATAGTAGAGCGAATGGAGGAAGTTCAGTCTGGGTTCCCAGAAAAAGAGGTGTTAATTGGAGAGGTTGGTTGGCCATCAAGTGGTCGCACTAGAGAGGCGGCGGTAGCCTCTGTGTCAAATGAGGCTCTATTTCTAAGACGGTTTTTGCATCGGGCGGAACAAGAGAATTACCGCTATTTCCTTATGGAAGCGTTTGATCAGCCGTGGAAAGCCCAAAACGAAGGGGGCGTAGGTGCTTATTGGGGGGTCTATGATGTAGAGCGTCGGCCTAAATTCTCTTTCGCAGAACCAATCGTCAAGCTTCCCAATTGGCATGTATTAGCTGCTATCTCAATTCTGACGTCTATTATTATGCTCGGGGTCTTTGCTGTTAACAGCGAGACGCTCAGGGCTAAAGGCTGGGGGCTTATGGCGCTTGTCGCGTTTGGAACAGCGACGGTTATGGTCTGGATTATTTATGACTATTCTCAGCAGTATTTGACGGTGACATCTATTGTAGTTGGCGCATTATTAATTATCGGTATGTTAGGTGTCATAACGATATTGCTAACTGAAGCGCATGAGTGGGCTGAGGCGCATTGGTATACAGTTCGTCGACGTGCAATAGAGCCGCGTAAGATAAACCCGCTTTTGGCACCAAAGGTCTCCATTCACGTGCCAGCCTATAACGAACCTGCGGAAATGATGATTGAGACATTGAATGCGCTATCTCGTCTTGATTATCCGGACTTTGAAGTATTAGTAATTGATAATAACACCAAAGACGAGAGCGTTTGGCGCCCAGTAGAAGAACACTGTGTAAAACTTGGGGCACGATTCAGGTTCTTCCACGTCGCTCCGCTGAAAGGTTTTAAAGCAGGCGCTCTGAATTTTGCCCTGGCTCGCACAGCTAGCGACGCTGAGATTGTTGCTGTGATTGATAGTGACTACCAAGTTGAGCCAAACTGGCTAAGCGAGCTCACTGGAGCTTTTTCCAATCCAAAGATAGCAATTGTACAATCGCCTCAAGACTATCGCGACAATGACGAGAATGCCTTCAAGTCTATGTGTTTTTCTGAGTATCGGGGCTTTTTTGAAATCGGTATGGTTACGCGCAATGAGCGTAATGCGATAATTCAGCACGGCACAATGACCATGGTTCGGCGTCATGTTCTTGAAGAAATAGGTGGTTGGGGGGAATGGTGTATTACTGAAGACGCTGATCTTGGCCTTCGTATTTTTGAGCAGGGTTACGAAGCTATGTACCTTTCGTACAGCTATGGTAGAGGGTTGATGCCCGATACGTTTATCGACTATAAGAAGCAACGATTTCGCTGGGCATATGGTGCCATGCAAATTCTGAAGCGTCACAGTGCCGAGTTATTCGGGACAAAGGCCTCGAAATTGACCGCTGGCCAGAGATATCATTTCCTAGCAGGATGGCTGCCTTGGGTTGCCGACGGGTTCAATCTGATTTTTAATTTGGCGGCCATAGCATGGTCAGTTGCAATGATTGTGGCTCCCACGCAGATAGATCCGCCGCTCATGATGTTTTCAGTTTTGCCTTTGTCATTGTTTGTGTTTAAGTTATCTAAGATGATTTATTTATACAGATCACGTGTAAAAGCCAATTTGCGTCAAACCTTAGCGGCTGCTGTAGCTGGCCTCTCTTTGTCACACACAGTAGGGCTTGCTACCTTGAAAGGTTTAGCTACTAACAATCAACCTTTTGTTAGGACCCCCAAGTGCGCAAAGCCGTCAGCAATTATTCAAGCGTTGGTGGATGTAAGAGAAGAGTTGCTTATGCTAGTAAGTCTTTCGCTTGTGGTATTGACGTTGTCGTTTGTACCCCGTGAGTTTGGAAGTCCTGACATGAGTGTGTGGAGCTTGGTATTAACTATACAAGCGGTGCCATATGCAGCAGCGGTATTCGTTTCATTTGTGAGCACATTCAGATGGAGAGCTCAGTTGCTCGGTAAATCTATGAAAAGGAAGGTCTATATTCCGCGCGCGTGATACAAGTTTCTGGGATAAGCTCAGCCCGACTGCTGCCTTATCCCAGAATTTCTTCTTGCTCAGAGCAGCGAGATTGAGGCGCTTCCAACACCGACGTTACCTTGGATAGGCGTCGCCCCAACACCGCGGGCACTAAGATCACTACTCACAAAGGCTCGGCTGGTCGTCACGTTGTCCGCCCCTTTAGCGGTAGTCTCCCCAACACCTGCGCTAAGGGTAATATCACCGGCGAATTCTTTAAGCATATCAATTTCTATCGTGCCTACGCCTAAGTCCACCTCAATTAGATCTGATTGTGCAAGCAGTAGTTCAACAGTTCCTACGCCCAAATTTATATGCAGCTCACTGGTCGCGGGCAGTCGAATGTGCAAATCAGCTTTTGCACCCTTTTCGTCGAAACTGATCGTCAACTCTGACCCTCGAATATCTGAGTCCAAATCCATTTTGCTCAAGTCTGGGGATCTACGGAACCAGCCATTGCCTTCCTCACTCAGTGTCATTTCTATGTCAATTGATTCAATATCTGAGTGTTCGACAATAATGCTTCCGATACTTAGATCAACTTTTAATGTGGATATCTTTGACACATCAAACTGGTATGATCGCTTCTCGTCGGCAAACGCCATGCTCATACCAAATGCCATAATTATTACTACTGCGAAGATTCTCTTGGAAATCATTTTAGTATCCAGTTCTCAGAAGTGAATTTATAAAAGTTTCGCATACTCATAATGCGGAACCTCTTACTTCTGATAAGCAAAAGGAATGCCAATAACTAAAGCGCAAGAATAACAGTATGTTATGTGGCTGATGTTTGCTGATTAGAGCGGGAATAGTGAGAAATTAGCTAATATCGCTAATTATTGATTGGGTTTTATGACAACCAACTTTAAGATCAGAAAGAAAGACACGTAACAAAGGGCCGTGATGAGCAGGCTTGATTTCATAAAGGAAGGTATAAAACATAAAAGGGCGGCTGAGTTTTCAGCCGCCCTTTTGAGTGATCTTAGAAACTTAAGGGCGTACGTACCGTTTGATGCCCCCGACCGGTCCGACTTCAGCACCGTAAATCACGCCATTAGAGTCAACAGTCACACCTTCAGCGGTGCAAGTGCCCCGGCAATCTGGCTGAGGATCAGGAATAAAAGAGTGGACTTCGCCTGTTCTGGCACTGCCAATTCTAATTCCTCGCAACCATGCCGCGTTTGCTGGGTTGACTGAGCCCGACTCAGAATCGGCTGAGTAAAGGTTGTCATCGGCGTCAATAAACAGTCCGCTCGCACGGCTGAATTGATACCAAGTGTCTAGCAATTCACCATTTTGTGTATAAATCTGGATGCGGTTATTGCTTCGGTCAGCAATAAACAAACGTCCTTGTGAATCCATAGCTAACGCGTGGGGCTGCATGAATTCATTAGGGCCGTTACCAAGAGAGCCCCAAGTTTGAACCAATTGCCCTGTTGCATTGAACTTCAGGATTCGAGCAGTAGATCCTTCAGCATTGGAATGGCCCTCAGCTACAAAAATGTGCCCGTCAGGCGCTACCAGCACATCATTGGGTTGAAATAGGTATCCAGGTGCGCGTGCGCCTCCGGGTTCCCCAAGCGTCAACAAATGTTGACCATCGGGGCTGAATTTATGTACCTGGTGCCCATAGCGCTGAGCCGGAACAGTATCACCTACTTGATTGTCTCGGCCATCCGTCACCCAGACATTGCCCTCTGCATCTACTTCAATTCCATGAGGCCATGCAATCATACCTGCTCCAAAACTGGTCACTAGATTCCCATTAAGATCAAACTTCATTACGGGATCCAGGTGGCTGTTCTGTACACATGCGTTGGTGTTTCCTGAGCATCGTTCAGCAACCCAAATGCTGGTGCCATCCACATCAACATGAATTGCACTCGCAGATCCCCACTGACGTCCTTCTGGGAGTTTTAAAAAACCCTCAATAGTTTCGTATGGATTGGGCAGGTCATTGGTAGGGGTCATAGCAGGGTTGCTAAAGTCTGTTTGCGCGTTGGCAAATGCTGACATGACGCCGGCTGCTACAGTAAGTGTCAATACGGCGGCCTTGATTGATCTGTTATATTTAAACATAAGTGGAGTGTGCTCCCTTCTGGTAACTTGTTGGCCTATCAGAATAAACTACCTTCTGATTTAACTCAAACAAATGCCGCGGAAACTCTTCTTAGCTCGATAAGGAGCTGAACCTGCGCTCAAAGTTGGTCTGCAGTCCAGATTTGATGTGGGTTAAAACTTCTTTTGTAGAAAAGAGAGGAGTCAAAATTTAGCCGATCGATTCCGTAAACCTCATAAAGCGCTTCAAAACTACTTGGAGAAATCGCTGGTTCAAGGTGAGCGGACAAGTCTTCTATCTCATCGAGGTTAGATGCGATAGTTGCGGCTTGCATTACTCCAGCATCTCTCGTGCCTCCTATCAAAACAAACTGATTTCCGCTAGCTGCTTTCCAGCTGGCAAGCAGGGCTAAATCCTTAAACGGCTGTCCTTGTTCGGGGAGCCCTGCGTTACTCGAATAGGTGGCTCCAGTTTCCTTATTGTAGAGTTCATCAAAGGAACTTCCGGGAAGCAATCCTGACGCACTAAAGAACAGGTTATTGAGCTTGTCCATCCCGCTGATATAACCGATATAAACAATATGATTGTTTCGAAGATCTGCAGTGTTCAGTCTGGACATCATCGTGATGTTTAATGTTTTACCAGTAGCTTTTATCAAGGGTGCAATCTGAGCCAACGCGAATGCGCTTCCCTCTGGCAGATAAGTCATATCCAAGTCGCGGAAAAATAGTTGAAGCTCAGCATTTTGGAGGAAGAGGTTTGCGAGGTCCTGGCGAGAGTTGATCATGAAGTCTCTGATCATTCCGCTGACCCTACCGCTTTCATCCAGTTCCCCAAATATATAGTAGTCGCCCATAACAATCAGGATAGGGCGGGCATCTAGCTGAATTGCACGCCATACTGGAGAATTCAAAATTTCAGAGTAGTCGTTGGTTTCAATCGTTTCTTGCGGATAGAACCATTGGGCTAGATTGGTTACAAGCAAAACAATAATCAATGCATACAAAAACGGAACATAGAATCGATTACTGGCAACTATGGGAGAGGGTATTGAATCTTCGACTGCTTGCGGTTTGTCGGCCGGTACAGACAGGAGTGTGTATTGACCTTTTGGTATTAACAATCGAAACGAAGCATTTGGATCAATGGTTTCAAAGTAAGTATCGAGCCGTTTTCTGAGTTGGTGAATGTACACCCGCACGATAGAATCTCGCGCAACATCAAAGCTGCTGTCTCGATTGAGTACTTCTATAGCAATTTCGAACTCTTTGGGCTGTTTGCCATTTTCTGCGCAATTTAACAGGTAATCGAACAAGTTAATGTATACCGAAGAGCGGCCAAGCACACCACTATCCACAATTTTTTGGCGCAACTGTGGCAGGCCAGCCAGAGTGTTTACTGACGATTCAGGTGTTGAGCTGTTCCCGGTCATAATATGCGGACTTTTCAGTTGCTTCTGTCATTATCGTTTTGGATGAGAATTGACCTCATTAGACCGCTGCTGATGGCAAAATGTCCAGAGCAGGACATGATGCTGATGCACGAAAGTGACATTAAACGGGACAGAGTGAGTAATAGCCTTTAGGAAACTGTGGTAATCTTTTGCCGCACCGAGTGGTCGTTCGGGGTGGTTTTGGAAGCGCATGTAACACGGTGTTTGGATTTGAGAGCAATCACTAGCCTGAATATGCGAGCAGGATATTATTGATAAGGCTCAATGTTGTTCAAACTTCGGTGTTTATACTGAGAACCCGGTAGTGTTACGCGACAAAAGAAATTGATGATTTAATTCGAAACGTCATCAAGATCACAGGCATGTAAAGCCAGTAAATAAAAACTGAGGGAGGTCTGCAGAGTGATAAACGAAATTTTAGTCCAATTCGCTGAGTGGTTGTACGCCACAGGGGGGAGCAGGGCAATCGAGGAGTCTTTTTATCTATATAACTGGATAGAAACGACACATGTTTTGACTATTATGATCTGTCTAGGGATGTTGGCTTTTATTGATCTTAGGATGCTGGGCTATGCTATGCCCACTGTGTCCGCATCAAAAATTGCGGATCGATTGAATATTCCTATGATGATTGGCTTTTCAATCATGTTCATAACAGGCCTGTTGCTGTTTTATGCCAAACCCACTTATACAAATCAAAGTATATGGTTTCGTATAAAGATGGTGCTCTTGGTTGTCGCTTTTTTTAACGCTATAAGATTCCACCGGCATATGAAGGCATCTGAGTCCACCTGGACTAATGAACCTCGCGCACCTCTTAATCTGCGTGTGAGTGCGGCACTTTCTCTTGGTCTTTGGGCTGGTGTTGTTACTACTGGTCGACTGATTGCGTATGACTGGTATCACTGCTATCGAGATCTTCCAGGTTGGTTAAGCGCGGCTGCTGGTTGTGTAGCAGAGTAAAGAGCGGAAAAACTTCAGGGTATTTTATCAGCGGCACGCTGAATATCAGATTAGTCAGGAGTTCCTATGGAGCTATTACCTTTTTTTGAATGGGCAGAAACATCGTTCTTGGGTTACATCGGCAAGACCTATGGTGGTGTTTACGCCACTTTTGGCCAGTCATTGCACTTAATGGCATTGGCTGTCTTGGGCGGATCAGTCTTGGTCGCTGACCTTCGGCTTCTGAATGTAATAATGAGAGACGTACCATCAGAGATTGTTGCCGAGCAGGCTCATAAATGGTTCAAGGTTGCATTGGCGGTGATTCTTAGCAGTGGCGTGTTTATGGCTGCAGCTGTGGCGCAGCGCATGTATCACAACGACTTTTTCTGGGCAAAAATGTCAGCGCTTTTTGTGGGTATCGCGTTCGTTTTCGTGATCAAACGCCCGTTGCTTAAGGGATCTCATGCTGACATCCATCCGATGGTCATCAAGTTGGTTGCAATAGCTTCGATTCTGGTTTGGTTCAGTGTTGCGGCGACAGGTCGATGGATTGGGTTTTCAGGTTAATGGTTAGAGGTAATATAAAAATGACATTAAAAAAAGAGCTGAGCACCAAGGAAAAGGTCGCGGCGGTTGTCGCAGGAACGATTATCTTAAGTGCAATATTTTATTGGAGTTTTCAGTTTGTAGGTATGCTTGAGTTTCTGGAAATGGCGTATGGTTAAGCCCCATTAAAGTAGAACAGGCATATTGGGCTGCCGGAATTTTACCGAATGATTCCGGCAGCTCTTTTGAGTGATAAAAATGACTAACTGATTCAATGATCAGAGAACGCCAAGTTCCATCAGGAAGTAATCGTCCCGAAATAATTCTGCAACCAATTTGTCCAGACCCTGCGAAATTGCAGTCGCAACGTCTTTTCCTTCTAGCATGGTTCTGCTGAAAACAACACTTTGCCAAGCATTTCTTCCTTGATTTCTGAGGGTTAATTCGCAGCGGATCAGTACTTCTAGTCCAGACTCTGTGTCTTGTACTTTCATTTCTATCAATTTGCCATCAAGAGCCAAGGGTGAGCCGGGTTCTCCAAGCGATGCGCCAGAGCGCTCGATGGCGCTTGCGATAGCAGACTGCACAAGTGCATGTGGGGCTAGATCCGTCAATACAATCGGCTCGTTACCTGGGCGCTGAATATCCTGCGTCTGGGGCTCGTTACGTTGATCGGAAAAGGCGTTGATGGAGAGCGGGCCTCCGACAATCTTGCCCAGGTTCACACCTGAGTTGCCTTGGTAGCTATAAATCACACTTACCGGTTCGGCGCTGGCCATATTGGGATTTAGTGTTAATAATGAAGTGAGCGTAACTGCCAATAAACGTTTGTACATTATCTTTTCTCCAAACTAAAAAAGGCTGCTGTACCAGATGGCGCAGCAGCCTTTTTTTAAGTGCTTCACAAAACCAATACAATCACAGACGATTTGCAGGCCAGGGCACGCCTTGATGTCCTTGCGGAACATTCTTCATGCCTTGGTAAACAAACTTCTGAATTCGTTTGCCTTCATAGGTTTCAGTTGTGTAAATGTTGTTTTGGGAGTCGGTCGCGATGCTATGAGGAGCATAGAACTGGCCGGGCTGTCGACCACCACCACCAAAGCTGACGAGGACTTCCAGTGACTGCCTATCAATTACATACACTTTGAAATTCTGACCGTCTGCCAGGTAGATATACTTTTGTTCAGCATCATTGGAGAAGGAGATATCCCAAGTAGATCCCTGGTTCAAGGTTTCTGGAGCAATCACAACTTCTCGTACATATGTGCCATCAGGTCGGAAGACCTGGATTCGATCTGATCCTCGGTCACAAACGTACACAAAACCGTCTTTTGAAGGAATTGCGCAGTGGACTGGGCCACGGAATTGCTGAGGTAACGCAGCGCCAGGTGTGTAATCAACTCGCTCATCCACTGGACGGTTGCCGTAAGCACCCCAGTAACGCTTGAACGCACCGGTGTTCAGATCCAGAACCGCGACTCGCTTATGGCGATATCCATCTGCGAGATATACTTCATTGTTGGCTGCGTCGATAGAAAGCTCTGCGACTTGCCCGAAGAACGTGGTGCTGTTGCTGTCTGGCTCGCTTCCGGGTATACCGTGCTGAGCTACAAATTGTCCGTCACCCGTAAACACCAAGACATGCGAATCGCCGCCGCCATTGCCACCAATCCAGACGTTTCCGTTTGGAGCAACTGCAATGCCGTGATTTGATGCTGGCCAAGTAAAACCTTCTCCAGGGCCGCCCCACGCATTTACCAAATTACCAGCCGGGTCAAACTCAAGAATTGGCGGTGCAGGAGTGCAACACTCACTCACGCCGAGTTTGAGTCCGATTTCAGTGCCGCCGCCAAACATCGAGTCTTGGTCACGATGGACCATGAATACGTGGTCGCGGGCATCTACTTCAACACCGATCGCTCGGCCAATGATCCATTGATTCGGCAATGGTTTTGGCCAAAAAGGATCCACTTCAAAACTAGGTGCGGAAACCATTGTGCCAGATTGTGCCTCAACCGGGTCTTGCAGCAAGGATTGCCCGGCAGTTAATGCGGCGACAGCCAAGGCCAAGCTTGCTCCTACTGCTATTTTCGTTTTTCTTATCATTTTACTCCCTCCAGGGTCTCAACATTCCGAGCATGGTTTTCAAGCGAAGCAGAAGTATACTCAGTTCTTCCTGCTCAGTATACTCACGGCAAATGAGGTTTGACCAGACCCAGCCTCAGGGATGGGCTAAGGTCTTTTTAATCGAGGTCAAGAAAGTGATTAATAATAAGAATCGACGAGGTCAGGTTTGCCTGTCAGCGGTTGTTGCAGTGCTGATAACTCTTATCTGGGCAGCACTCCCCAATACTGTTTTGGCAGACGAGATCCCCACGCGTGTAGCCGTGCAGGCATTCGTCAAGGCGGACCAAGGGGAACTGAACCTCGTGATGCGTGTGCCAATGGACGCCTTAGTGGAAGCGCAATTCCCGCTGCGTGGTGAAATCGGGTATGTCATTTTCTCGCAAGCGATTGGAGCGATGGAGAGTGCCGCAAACAGTGAAATCCTGCAGGGGATTCAGCTTTTTGAAGGGGAGCTCTTATTGCAGTCGCCTACGTTAGAAGCCGTCAGGATAGCGTTTCCGTCTGATCGCTCCTTTGTAAACTATGAGTCTGCCCTCAGTAACGTCTATAGTGCGCCTATTCCTGATTCTCAGGACCTTTACTACAAGCAAGGTTTCCTCGATATCCACGCGACATATCGCATCGAGTCACCAGAGTCGCGCTTCTCTATCGATGCGCGTCTAGGTGGGCTGGGCCTGGAGACAACTACCATTCTGAGATACATCTTGCAGGATGGCTCTGAAAGAACCTTCAGCTTTATTGGAAATCCCGGCCTCGTATACATGGATCCTCGTTGGTACCAAGCCGTTTTTAATTTCATTGTTTTGGGTTTCGACCATATTCTGGAAGGCACGGATCATTTGCTGTTCCTATTCTGCTTGTTGATACCCCTGCGCAGAATTTCTGCCCTGATTCCGGTGATAACCTCCTTTACAGTGGCGCACTCTCTAACCCTAATCGCGTCAGCATTAGGCTGGGTGCCATCGTCAATATGGTTCCCCTCGCTCATAGAGACGCTCATTGCTCTGTCAATTGTCTACATGGCCTGTGAGAATATTCTGGGTGTAAAGCAGCAACACCGATGGCTGGTTACCTTTGCCTTTGGCTTGATACACGGCTTTGGCTTTTCATTTTTACTTACTGAAAGTATGCAGTTTGCAGGTTCGCATTTAGTAATGTCGCTGCTCGCGTTTAACGTGGGCGTTGAGCTCGGTCAGGTGTTGGTCGTTCTGATAGCAGTGCCCATCGTACATTTGCTGTTTAGATTCGCACTACCAGAAAAGGCGGGTGTGATTCTGTTGTCAGCAATTGTTGGGCACTGGGCGTGGCATTGGATGCAGGAGCGGTGGTTGAATCTTGCCGCCTATGATCTGTCATTGCCGACTTTTGGTGCTGATTTTATGATTGGCTTGCTACAGTGGTGCGCTTTGCTGCTGCTAGCTGCAGCGGTGTTGTGGGCTATGAATGCCTTGTTTTCAAAATATTTTTCGAGTGAAGATGACAGTGCTAGTAGTTCTAAAAGTGCTGGCAAGCTGGATTTGAAAGGATAAGTCGGCGGGAGGGCGCGTTGTTTTGTGCGGCATTAACTTGTTATGATGCGGCGCTGAATGAACTGCTGTTTGGCCATTTGATAATAATAAAGCGGAGAGATGCTGTATGACCGGGATAATGATTGTCTTGTTTGGTATCGCCGGCCTATGCTTTGGCTGGTTTGTATACTCTAAGTTTATCGCCGAAAAAATCTTCAGATTGGATCCTAATTTCAGGACTCCTGCGCACGAGTTCAATGACGGAACAGATTTTGTGCCGACCAACAAATATGTACTTTGGGGACACCATTTTACATCAGTTGCCGGTGCGGCTCCGATAGTGGGGCCTGCAATTGCCGTTTACTGGGGCTGGGTGCCTGCCTTGCTGTGGGTGGTTTTTGGTACGATATTTTTTGCCGGCGTTCATGATATGGGAGCGCTGTGGGCCAGTACCCGCAATAAAGGGAAGTCGATAGGAGCGCTGTCGGAAAACGTTATCGGAAAGCGCACCCGCGCGCTGTTCCTTATTGTTATTTTCTTACTGCTACTTATGGTCAATGCCGTGTTCGGTGTGATCATTGCGCAAGGTTTTGTGGCAACCCCGGGTTCCGTGTTCCCTGCTTGGATGGCCATCGTGGTAGCACTCGTAATCGGTCAGCTCCTCCGCCGTAATTTCAGCCTAGCATTACTTACTGTTGTGGGTGTTGTCGTGCTTTATATTTCGATCTGGATGGGGACATTTATCGAGTGGCAATTGCCCGAAAGCTTTCTGGGTCTTACAGCTACAGCCAATTGGATCGTAATTCTGTTCATTTATGCTGCGATTGCGTCGATGCTTCCGGTCTGGATGCTGCTGCAGCCAAGAGACTTTATCAACGGGATGCAGCTGATCGTAGGTTTGGCCCTATTGTACGGCGCAGTCATTTTGTTTATGCCGGACATCACAGCGCCTGCCTTTAATACCCAGACTGCGCCAGGCACTCCCAGCATATTCCCACTGCTGTTCATAACTATCGCCTGTGGGGCTATCTCTGGTTTCCACGGTATCGTGGCATCCGGCACCAGTTCCAAACAATTGGATAAAGAAACCGATGCGCGTTTTGTTGGCTACCTTGGTGCCATAGGTGAGGGTTCGCTCGCATTAATCACTATCGTGATCGTTTGCTCCATTGCCTATGCAGTCAGCCCTGAGCAATGGCACGTGCTTTATAACCAGTTTGGTTCTGGTGGTGCTCAGGCGTTTGTGACCGGCGGCGCGGTGCTGGTTAACTCTGCCTGGGGGCTCTCTCAGGAATTTGCCCAGGTACTTTTGGCAACGATGATAGCGTTATTTGCTGGCACAACCATGGATTCCGGTGTTCGCTTGCAGCGTTACATTATCCAGGAATGGGGTGATATTTACGGTATCAGCCTGTTCAAATCAGGCTTGGTAGCGACATTAGTGGCGGTCGCTGCCTGTTTGCTGCTTGCATTCGGTGCCGGTGGCTCATCAGGAACGGGCGGGATGATTATTTGGCCCTTATTTGGAGCAACAAACCAGATTCTGGCAAGCTTGACGTTGCTTGTAATAACTGTGATGTTGATAAAAATGGGGCGTCCCTCTTACTACACGATGATCCCTATGATCTTTGTACTCATTACCTCATTCCTAGGCGGTATGATCCAGTTACTTGCGTTTTACAATGCAGGTAACTACCTGCTTGTTGCCTTGGACTTTATTGTTCTGGTAGTGAGCGTGCTTGTCATGTTGGAAGCTGCATCTGTAGTGTCCAAGCTCAAAAAGGATCAAGCGGCGGCGAAGTCCGAGGCTTGATCAAAACTGATATAAAAGCCTAATTGCACATGGATGTGCACAGGCACAGTTTCGAACGAGCGTTACAAATAATTGCAATGTTAAGACGGGTCTGGATGTCTCCAGTTTTTTGATTGACTATAATCAAATTGGTTTCAGCAATTTGATGTCCGGGATCCCGGCTTTGTGCCCCTGATGAAAAAACTGTTTGTACTGCTTCTTTTATTGTATGGATTGACCCCATCGGTACTGTTCGCCAGTTCTGTGCCAGACTTTGCCTTGATCGACCAAAATGGAAGGTTTTACCAGCTCAGTCGATTTGTTGATCAGAGAGCTATTGTTATCCTTGTTTTTCAAAGAGATTCTGAGGCGGGGCAAACGGTTTTGCCTGAATTGGTTTCATTGTCGCGGCGATACCAAGGTGCGCCGGTGCAATTCATGGCGCTTGTTGCTGACTCCAGTGAAAGCAGAGAAACCTTAAGGCAGCTCGCGGCCGAGTTAGATACAGATCTGCCTTTTCTTTTAGATGAAACTCAACTCATTTCCGATGCGCTGGATATAACATCAGTTGCAGAAGTGCTTGTTATTGACCCATTGCGCCTGACTTTGTTGTATCGAGGTGGGGTGGGCTTGTTTAGCAATAGCCCCGCACAGCAGGCTTTGGCGGCAAATTTGCCGGGGATGACATCCCATCTTCATTATGTCGTGCATTCAATACTCAGAAACGAGAACTTTACTGCCGATGGGGTGGCAGTTGCGGGCACGCCGCTTGTGCTTGAGAAGTTGATTGATATCAGAAGCAGTGACATTTCATATGAGACGCAAGTTGCGCCAATATTGATGGAACGCTGCATCAGTTGTCACCGGATTGGGGGAGGGGCGCCTTGGGCCATGGATAGTCATTTGATGGTTCAAGGTTGGAGCAAAATGATCCGAGAGACGTTACTGACACGGAGGATGCCTCCAGGCCAGATTGATCCCGCGTTTGCAGACAGATATGTGGATGTGCACCATATTTCCGATGAAGAGATGGCGCAACTAATTGCATGGATCGATGCGGGGGCATTGCGCGATGAAAGCAAAACTGATCCGCTCAGGGAAGTGGTCCCGAAGCAATCTTCATGGGAGCTCGGGGAGCCGGATCTGATTATTGAATTTCCGGAGCAAACAATTCCGGCCACGGGAGTGTTGGACTATGTGTTCGTTCCCCTGGAAATCGGACTGACTGAAGATCGATGGGTATCTGCATACGAATTTGATGTGGGAGATAAGTCGGCCTTGCATCACATCATCCTCTACACCCAGGACGCCAGGCAGCGTCGACAGAATGCAAGTGGTGGTGGCAGCCGCACAAATTTTGGTGGCTATGCGCCTGGCAGAGAGTATGTTGTTCTCGACAAAGATACCGGAATTTTGCTTAAGCGCGATATGCGTTTCATGATTCAGTTCCACTACACAGCAGTTGGCAGGGCGCTGGTTGACAAGTCAAGGTTGGGTTTGTACTTCAGAAAAGAACCGCCACAAAGAGAGTTGGCAAGAACTGCGGTAATGAATGGGGATTTTGTGATACCACCAGGCGTCCGTGAATTTCCGGTGAGCGCAACAACTATCATCAGCGCGGATAGCTATCTTTATAGCTTCGCCCCCCATATGCACTTCAGGGGTAAACATATTCGTTTTTCTGCGCTTTATCCAGATGGCCGTCGTGAGAATCTGTTATCCATTCCAAACTTTCAACACAACTGGCAGATGGTTTATCGACTCAGGGAGCCTGTGTTCCTGCCTGCTGGTACAGAGATATTGGCGGAGGGGGCCTTTGACAATTCTCGGTATAACCCAATAAATCCTGATGCTGGGCAAGCAGTTTCCTGGGGTGACCAAATTTGGGATGAGATGTTTATCACGTGGATGCGTATAGCAGAAGCAAAGTAAACTCTATTTTTTAGAATTCAGAGCATCCGTGGGAAGTACCGTATGAATGTTGTTCCGTTGCTGACGCTTTTGTCTGATGGCTCTTTCCATTCGGGTGAGGCGCTTGGATCTCGGCTGGGGATAAGCAGGGCTGCGATCTGGAAGCAGATCAGGTCGCTTCGCGAATTGGGGGTCAGTGTGCATGCCGTGACAGGCAAAGGGTATCGCATCGCAGGTGGTTTACAACTTTTAGACAAAGAGCGGATTCGCTCTAACTTGTATCCAGGCATAGCAGAGGATTTGGCGGGTTTTGATGTGCATTTCTCGATTGGCTCGACCAATACGGAGGCCATGAGCAAGGGGGCCGATTCATTTTCTTCATACCTCGTCATGACTGAGCATCAGTCGCAGGGGCGAGGGCGCCGGGGGCGAACCTGGATCAGCCCATTTGGGCATAATCTCTATCTTTCGCTTCTATGGTCTTTTCAGGGCGGTGTTGCCGAGCTAGAGGGATTAAGTCTCATTTGTGCGCTTGCGGTTGTGCGAGCTCTCAAGAAATTGTCCTATGAAGGGATGCAGGTAAAGTGGCCCAACGATGTTTTGTTTAGGCAAAAAAAGCTTGCTGGTATTCTCCTGGAGGTGGCTGGTGATGTCACAGGGCCTTGCAAGCTGGTGATTGGCATAGGGTTAAATACAGATATGCCGGTACTTGCTGGTAAAAATATAGATCAACCCTATAGCGATCTCAGGGCGGTTAAAGGGATGCTGGAGGATCGAAATCTTATTGCTGCAACTTTGGTCAGTGAATTGGTGCTGATGATCAAGGATTTTGAACAGTTGGGATTCAAGCCATTTGTAAGTGAGTGGATGGCATCTGATGCCTATCTGGGTCGACAGATTGAAGTTCGAAGCGCCCAGCATGTCCAGATTGGAGTGTGCGCCGGTGTTGATGATTCTGGTCGATTGCTATTGCAGTCAGGCGATGGATGCAAACCAATATCCGGAGGTGAGGTAATGCCTAGCGTGCGGCCAGTTGGGTTGTCCTGAATCATGAATGCTGACGGCAAAGGTCATTGGCGATGCTCCTGCGCCTAGTGCTGTTCCTTTTGGCTGGCAATGTATTGATTGCGCTTTGGTATTTAATTGTTCCTTATCAAGTGCAAGATCGTACCATTGAAGTTAAGCAAAATTCGTTGATACACAAGCGTGAAATCGATGAAATTGTTGCTAGGTTGCCAGAAGTCGAGTTTGTGGCGACGCCAGAAATTCAATTGTCAGATAACAATGATTTGACTGAGTTGCCGATCGAAAGCAGCGATCAGTGCTTCATGTTTGGTCCCTTTGAAAGTGAGGAGCTGCTGATCGATTTATTTGGTGGTATTGAATTTGAAATCTTGGCTCGTCGAGTCGAGGATTCCGATAGACCTTTCTACAGAGCTTTTACACTTGCATCGAAGAGTCGGGCTGAGGCGTTGGGCGCGCTAGGTGTTATTCGGGACGCCATCGAGAGAACAGGGTCGCAAATTGATTCATACATTGTGTCAAGTGGGCCGTTGGAAAACGCAATCTCACTTGGCTTGTTCAGCGAGCAGGTCAATGCATTAAATGTGCAAAGAATTCTGGGGGCGCAAGGCGTTAATGTGTTGGTAGAGCCGGAGTTGCGCTTGCTTGATCAGTATTGGGTTGTTGCAGAAATAGGCTACTATGCTGATTTCAAAAGAAAAATCGACGAAATGCCCGAGGTGTTGTCGCCAGAGACAAACGCTATAGAAAATCTATGCGAAACGATTGCACAAGCAGAGTAATTCCCCTAAAATGCCGCCTCTGCTTTAGAGACCCCGGGGAAGTGATATCCGGCTGGCTCTTAATGGAGGGGTTCCCGAGTGGCTAAAGGGATCAGACTGTAAATCTGACGCGCGAGCTTCGGTGGTTCGAATCCACCCCCCTCCACCATTAAGAGTTAATTGAGATACACAGAGTTCTGGCAGCAGGCGGGTATAGTTCAGCGGTAGAACCCCAGCCTTCCAAGCTGGTTGCGCGGGTTCGATTCCCGCTACCCGCTCCAGATAATCCTGATTT
>JAUSPW010000216.1 GCA_030652635.1 Pseudohongiella sp.
GTCCCTGGTGGTTTACAGAGATTGCCTCGCACTGGTCCAACATAGATTTCACCATTAACCTGACCTTTTGGGTTACTGGATTTGTGTTCATCGCGGTGAACCTCTTTTTGGCGTATAGCGTTTATCGCTATCGGCAGCGAAAAGGGTCAGATCACACCGCAGTTTACGAACCCGAAAACGCAAAACTGGAGTCAGGCCTGACTATTTTGACCACCATAGGGGTGGTTGCAATGTTGGCGCCGGGCCTGTTCGTTTGGGCTCAGTTTGTGTCTGTACCCGACGATGCCATGGAATTTGAAGCCTTTGCATCTCAGTGGCAGTGGTCATTCCGCTATCCCGGTGCTGATGGCGTACTGGGTACCGCAGACATCCAGCATATTACTGAGCGTAATCCGTGGGGCATCAACCCTAACGACCCCAATGGTCAGGATGATGTGGTGGTGAAAAGACCCACCATGGTGCTGCCTCTCAATCAACCCGTCAAAGCCTTGCTGCGCTCGCGCGATGTCTTGCACAACTACACCGTGCCTCAGTTCAGAGTGAAGATGGATATGGTTCCCGGGATGGTGTCATACCTGTGGTTGACCCCGACTCGTACCGGCTCCTTCGAGATTCTATGTGAGCAATATTGCGGTCTGGGTCATCACATCATGCGGGCTACTGTTGAAGTCATGGAGCCGGCGGATTTCCAAAACTGGTTGAATGCTCAGGCTACATTTGCTGATACACAGCAACTTGTTGCAGTAGATACAAATGCGGGCCAGCAACAGTATGCAGTCTGTGCCAGTTGCCATGGAGCAAACGGGGAAGGCAACCGAGCAATGAATGCGCCAAAACTGGCTGGACTTCAACCATGGTATATAGAAAGACAACTGCGTTATTACCAAGAAGGCGTGCGCGGCAGAAACCCTGAAGATAGCTTTGGCCAGATGATGGCCCCCATGGCCAACATGGTCAATTCCGATCAAGCGCGCCGAAACGTCTCTGCTTACATTTCAAACCTTCCGCAAACCAATGCAGCCGTAACTTTGCCTGAAGGAGATGCGGCCAGAGGCATGCGGATCTATGAAGCAAACTGTGCGGCATGTCACGGCAGCGACGGAAAAGGAAGCTGGGCGACGGACGCGCCTGCACTGGCCGGTATGGATGACTGGTATCTGGCGCATCAACTGAGCAACTACCGAACCGGGATTCGTGGTGATCACGATGGAGATGACTACGGTTATCAGATGGTTTCCATGGTCAAGGCCATGCGTACACAACAACAACAAGATGACGTAATCACCTATATCAACTCGCTTCGTTAGAAGGCCCGGAGGAACAACAAATGGCTTATGTACCTTTAGCCGACCAGGATGATGCTCACGCATTGCATGATCCGCAGACTTTTGTAACAAAATACATATGGAGCCAGGATCACAAGGTTATTGCGATCCAATACGGAGGAGTTGCAATTTTTGTAGGCCTGATAGCCCTGGGTCTGTCGATTATTATGCGCCTCCAGCTGGGCTTTCCCGATACCTTCAGTTTTATCGATCCTGCCTTTTATTATCAAGCCGTCACCATGCACGGCATGATTATGGTGATTTATCTGCTGACCGCGCTATTTCTAGGTGGCTTCGGTAATTACCTGATACCGCTGATGTGTGGAACAAGAGACATGGTGTTCCCGTTCCTCAACATGTTGAGTTTCTGGTTTTACCTGCTCTCGGTACTGGTTCTGTTAGCCAGCTTCTTTATTCCGGGAGGGCCTACCGGTGCCGGCTGGACCTTGTATGCGCCACAGTCGATTTCGATGGGCACGCCTGGCTATGAGGGCGGCATACTTTTTATGCTGATCTCTCTGGGCATTTTTATAGTGGCATTCACCATGGGTGGTCTTAATTATGTCACTACTATTTTGCAGGCACGCACGCGCGGCTTGACGCTGATGCGACTTCCGCTCTCGATATGGGGAATATTTACAGCGACCGTCCTGGGTTTGTTCGCATTTCCGGCACTGCTGGTCAGCGCAATCATGCTTGGGTTTGATCTGATATTGGGCACGAGTTTCTTTATGCCTGCCATGATGGAACTGGGAGAACAATCCAGTTATGACGGCGGCAGTCCGATATTGTTCCAGCACTTGTTCTGGTTTTTTGGTCACCCAGAAGTTTACATCGTCGCTTTGCCCGCATTCGGACTTGTCTCCGATGTTATTTCTACACATGCGCGAAAGAACATTTTTGGTTATCGCATGATGGTATGGGCAATTATTGCAATCGGTGGCCTGAGCTTTATGGTTTGGGCTCACCACATGTATGTCAGTGGCATGAATCCATACTTTGGGTTTTTCTTTGCCACCACGACCCTGATTATCGCTGTCCCTACTGCCTTAAAAGTCTACAACTGGGTGTTAACTCTCTGGCAAGGGAATATCAGACTAAATACACCGATGCTGTTCGCCATTGGCTTTATATTTACCTTCGTACATGGCGGGTTAACTGGTTTATTCCTTGGTAATGTGATCATTGATATCCCACTTGCGGATACTTACTTTGTTGTAGCGCACTTTCACATGGTTATGGGTGTATCCCCTGTATTGGTGCTGTTTGCTGCTCTGTATCACTGGTATCCCAAAGTCACCGGTCGAATGTTCAACGAGACTCTCGGCAAAGTGCATTTCTGGTGCACATTCCTTGGCACTTACGCGATTTATTTACCAATGCACTACCTTGGATTCCTCGGCATGCCCCGTCGCTACTTCGAGATGGGGAGTACAGATTTTGTGCCGGCCTCTGCTCAAGCACTCAATGCAAATATAACGCTTGCCGCCATTTTTGTAGCGATTGCCCAGATCCTGTTTTTTGTAAATATTTTCTGGAGCCTTCGTAACGGCGAAAGAGCATCAGGCAACCCGTGGGGCGCAACAACACTTGAGTGGCAGACGCCTGACACCCCGCCAAAACATGGAAACTGGGGTGAGGAACTTCCTTCCGTCTATCGCTGGGCTTACGACTACAGTGTGCCAGGGCACAAACAAGACTTCATTCCACAAAATGAACCCGGTGAAGAGTACGAAAAAACTCATCATACGGCAGGAGGGCACTCATGAGCCTATATCGTGATGTGACCAATAAACCGTGGGATCAAGTTGGATTGCCTGACGGAATAGAAAATAGACCGGTATTTGCAGTGAGCAATGAACGCCTCGCATTAACGGTGTTCATGATTATTGCCAGCGTCATTTTTTCGCTGCTGTTGGTTTCTTATTACATCCGAATGGGGATAGGTGACTGGGTGCCCATGAGCATACCCACACAAGTCTGGGCCAATACGACGCTTCTTATTTTAAGCAGTGTATGTTTGCAATCAGCGGTGGTTTTTTCCAGAAAACAATCAACGATTAGCGTTGTAAGCAGGGCTGGATTGTCTTTTGGTATTGGCGGTTTGCTGGCTGTAGCGTTTGTTGTTGGGCAGTATCAAGTCTGGGGATTACTAACTGAAACGGGGCAGGGTGTTCGTAGTAATCCGGCTAATTCATTTTTTTATCTGCTTACCAGTGTGCATGTCGCGCACCTTTTGGGTGGCCTATGGGTGTGGAGTAAATCTGCAATCAGCCTGATTCAAGGGTCCACCTCAGAACACTTTCGGCAGACTATCAATCTTTGCGCGATTTATTGGCACTTCCTGTTGGCGGTCTGGATTGGTCTGTTTTTTGTTTTAGCCAACACATAAATGCTTACAAATTTTGATGCTTGTTAATTGGGAATAGATTATGAGCCATTCAAGTACGATGGATGAAGCAGAACTCAGTCAAGAGGGTCTAAACGGACTCGTCAAAGACTGGTCGACAGATAAGCAGACTTATCATGTGCCTTGGGGCAAGGCCATGATGTGGATTTTCCTGGTAAGCGATACGTTTATTTTTTCGTGCTTCCTGGTGGGCTACATGACTGTGCGTGTGTCCACGACAGATCCTTGGCCGCTTGCAACAGAAGTATTTGCATTGTCTTTTTTTGGCAGTGATCCCATACCACTCATTTTGATAGCCTTGATGACGTTTGTTTTGATTACCAGTAGCGGAACAATGGCGCTTGCAGTCAATTATGGTTATCGCCGGGATCGCAAAAAAACAGTTCTGTTGATGATAGCAACTGCCGCTTTAGGTGCGACGTTTGTGGGCATGCAGGCGTTCGAATGGTCAAAACTTATTGGTTATGGCGTCAGACCTTGGGGAAACCCCTGGGGTGCGCCACAGTTTGGATCGGTGTTTTATATGGTTACCGGTTTTCACGGCCTCCATGTTTCTGCAGGTGTAATTTACCTGTTGGTGGTTGCGCGGAAGGTATGGCGAGGGGACTATGAAAAGAAGGGTTATGAAATAGTCGAGATTACTGGCCTTTATTGGCACTTTGTCGATCTCGTCTGGGTGTTTATTTTTGCATTCTTCTACTTGTTGTAGATACCTGTATGCGATTCTAATTTGGAGGCAAAAGTATGTCGTCAGCGAGCGGTCAGCAACATCCCTTAGGTATTTATTTAAAAGTCTGGATTCTGCTTTTTGTACTTAGTTTGTTTAGTTACATGGTGGATTATCTGCATGTCCAAGGTCCTTTGCGTTGGACCTTGGTGCTGCTGTTTATGGCGCTGAAAGCCGGCTTTATCATGGCGATTTTTATGCACGTGGTGTGGGAGAGAATGGCGCTAGCACTCACCATTTTAGGTCCTCCTTCGATATTGCTTTTGCTCATTCTCTTGATGGCTATCGAAGGTAACTACACTGAGTCTGCACGAGTGCAGTATCTGGGCCACGATCCTTTTGCAGCCCCTGCGCACGTCAGCCACTAGCGGTTGCTTGTGATACGCACGTAGATCTTGACGTGCGTATCACGATCAAAGTTAACCGAGGCTGGAAAGACCCAACAGTTTTTCAAGATCCGATTTGATATCCTGAATGGGATGATGGGGTTCGTAGTACATCATCACATTGCCAACTGGATCGACAAAAAATACGTAGTTATTGTTTTCCATATCAAGGATCACGTTTGCCTTGGCAAAATTCTCGATAATTTTTTCTTTAGTGCCTTGAGCTATACCCATACTTGGATATTCTTGTCTAAAAAAATCTGCCGTTTCCTGGGGTAGCGCCACTCCCGTTGCATTGAGATAGTAGCGACGTACACGTGGCATATCTTCATTCAAAGTGATATGCATTTGACGCAGTAAATGTATTCTCTCCTGACAAACCGCGTCGCACGCTTTTGCTGTCACAAAAACCATCAGCCACGGTTGTGGCACATAATCATCATCGTTCTCAATTTCTGCAATAACTTCCTCAAAGCTCTTGAATAGAGGAGAGCCTGAGGCGTCTGTCATCGTGAGATCAGTAATGTCAGCTGGCGGAAGAATTAAATTGCCTTTGTTTACTGTGCTGCCAAAACCACCATTTTCTACTGCATTGCGATACGTGATTGTAGCCAGTGTGATCGGTACAAAGGCGATAAAAAGCAAAAACGCCAACTTAAGTTTGTTTCGAGTCGTGTCTTGCATTCTATCTCTCCGATTTTCTAATACTAAAAAATAAATAAAGAATAAGTAAAACCAGCGCCATGATAAACCACTGCACTGCGTATGCCTTGTGCACTTCTGGTCTCATATTTATTGCTGACCAGTTTGTTTGAAGCACTCCTGTTGAGTTTTCATCAAGCCTGATGACATGAGGGAGCAGACTTTCATCCAAAACTCCGCTTATGTATTGGAAATCTATTTTCTGAATAACCTTTGGCCAATTCCCAGTTGAGGATTCTTCTGAACCAAGCACCATTAATGAACCATCCGGAACATAGATGTGACCACTGATTGTTATGAGTTGGTCGCTGACCTCTACAGTGGGTAGGGACTGTCGTGATGGACCTTGTGCAATCCAACCCCTGTTAATCAAAAGCACTTTGTCGCCCGTGAAAAATGGGGTTATGACTTCGTAGCCAACGACCGAATTGTGTATTCGATTGTCCAGCAGTAGATGACGCTCTTTGTCAAAAAAGCCTGTTGCGGTGACAGAGACCCAGTTTAGATCACTTTTGTTCCAATCTATGCTGGCAACATCTACAGCTTCCGTGAGTAGTCGCTGCTCATACAGATCTTCCGCGGCAATTTTTTGTTGCTCTCTGTTTAGTTGCCAGAAGCCCAGACTTACTAATAACGGAAGGAAAAAAAGCGTAAATAATGTCATTCGCCAATCAAATTTGAATTGGTATCGGAAGCCCTGTTTTCCTGTGTCTCGCAAAGTGCAGTGTCCTTCTGGGTTCTGCTATCATGCTGTTTTGGATAATTGGCAGGGCCAATCATGTTAAGAACGCTGATCGTGTTTTTACTAGCCGCTATCGTAGTTTCACTTATTACGGGTTTTGTATTTTTCTACAAAGACAAGGGCCGCTCCAAGCGAGTGATGTACGCATTAGGCGTCAGAGTAACTTTAGCTGTTATTTTAATGATTTGTGTATTCTACGGTTTTTCAACCGGAGAATTAACTATGCAGACCCCTTGGAATTGAAACGCAGAATTTCAGGGGCATAATTCTGATTTTCTTATAAAAAAACTTTAAAAAGTAACGGCCTGCGCGCTGCGAGCCGTTACTTTTTACGCAATCAATTACAGGCAGTAAACAAATATAAACAGACCCACCCATACCACGTCAACAAAGTGCCAATACCAAGCAGCAGCCTCAAATCCAAAGTGGTCATCGGGTTTGAAATGGCCTTTTACGCAACGCAGCAACATCACGATCAGCATGAATGTTCCCAGTGTAACGTGAAAGCCATGGAAACCAGTCAGCAGGAAGAAAGTTGACCCATAGATACCTGAATTCAAGGTGATGCCGTAATGTCCGTAGGCTTCACGATATTCAAGCACCTGAAGAACGAGGAAGATCAAACCCAATGCGACTGTTACGACCATCCACTGAATCAGACGCGCACGGTTTTCTGCTTTCAGAGCGACGTGAGCATAGTGCAGTGTTACTGATGATGTAATCAGGATGACCGTGTTCCAGAAGGGAAGGTAACCCGACAGGAAACTTACACTCCACTCTTTAACATTCAAGCCATCATGCGGGTTAGTAAACACACTGGAATCAGGGTTAGCAAGCAGGGGCCATGCAGCCTGAAACTCTGGCCACAAAACATCACCGGTAATGCCTTTTGCGCCTTCTCCGCCAATCCACGGCACTGACAATTGACGCACGTAAAACAACGCGCCAAAAAATGCAGCAAAAAACATGACCTCAGAGAAAATGAACCACATCATTCCCCAAACGTAAGAGCGCTTGAGCTGATCGCTATTCATACCTGCATGATTTTCACGAATCACGGTAGCGAACCAATTAAACAAAATTGTCGCCAGGATCAAAAATCCGACAATTGCGATCCAGGTTGAAGTTGTAACACTATTACCTGCAGCAATATCGTTTAATACATTCCCGAGCCCAAATACTGTTAATGCCAAACCAATGGAGGCAAAAAACGGATACTTGGTTTGTTCCGGTACATAATAAGCACTTTGCGAGCTTCCGCTGGCCATCTTATTTCTCCAAAAATAACGATTTTATTCTTAATTACCGAATCGCAACTGCCTGAGCTTTATTGCTTTTCTCAGTTATGTCATACAACGTGTACGATAACGTGAGTTTTGTGATACTGGCGGGAATCTCCGGATCGACAAAAAAGCGAATAGGCATGTCTGCGGATTCACCGGGTTGCAATAATTGCTCTTCAAAACAAAAACACTCAATTTTGTTCAGGTGAGCGGCGGCGGCATTAGGCGCAACACTCGGAATTGCCTGGCCTACCATCACCGTTGTCCTTGGGTTTGTCACCCGATAACTGACAACATTTACTTCACCTGGTTTTACCGTAATCTGGGCTACTGATGGCTCAAATACCCATCCCATCTCAGCGTTGTGATGCGCCATAAACTGGACTGTAATTTGACGTTGTTCGTCTAATAACAATCCTGCTTCAGCCTCAGCAACACGACCGCCAGTTTTCCCGTTTAACCCAGTCAGGTCACAAATAACATCGTAGAGCGGTACCAGAGCAAAACCAAAAGCGAACATACCCACAACCGCTAACAACAATTTACGAACTACAGTCTTGTTATTACGTGGTGCTACATCGTTACTCATGACATTTACTCCGGTACATCATCTATCACAATTTTCCCAGATTCTTTCACTACGCAATCAGAATTACTGAGCGTGGATCAATTTCGGATCTGGTGGCGTCTCAAACGTGTGGTAAGGAGCTGGTGATGGAACAGTCCATTCCAGGCCCTGGGCGCCTTCCCAAACTTGGTCAGTTGCCTTTTTACCGCCTTTAACACACTTGATAACTACAAAGAGCAGAATCAATTGTGAGAAACCAAACAGGAAGCCACCAACACTGGAGATCCAGTTAAAGTTGGCAAACTGCAGGGCATAGTCCGGGATACGACGTGGCATACCCGCCAGACCCAGGAAGTGCTGTGGGAAGAACAACAGGTTTACGCCGATAAACGACAGCCAGAAGTGCAGCTTGCCGAGAGTTTCGTCGTACATATATCCAGTCCACTTTGGCAGCCAGTAGTAGGTGGCAGCCATGATGGAGAATACTGCACCTGGGACAAGTACATAGTGGAAGTGTGCAACCACAAAGTAGGTGTCGTGGTACTGGAAGTCTACAGGTGTGATCGCCAGCATGACGCCGGTGAAACCACCCATTGTAAACAGAACAACAAATGCGATAGCAAACAGCATGGGCGTTTCAAACGTCATCGCGCCGCGGAACATGGTCGCTACCCAGTTGAATACTTTTACACCTGTTGGAACCGCAATCAGCATGGTTGCATACATGAAGAACAGTTGTCCTGCCAAAGGCATACCAACCGTAAACATGTGGTGAGCCCACAC
>JAUSPW010000225.1 GCA_030652635.1 Pseudohongiella sp.
TCAACTGCAAGGCCGCCTGCACTGACTGCCTACGTTCTGCGCCGCCTTCACAGGTAACAATACGCTGCAATTCACGGTCGGAAAACTGACCGCGGGTTTGTGGCCACCATGGATCTACCGGATTCAAGGCAATCACCAAACGAGCAACATCGGGCAATGCCAGCAGGGCCCGAATGGAATGCAGCAGCACTGTGCTGCCACACAAAGGCAAATATTGTTTGGGAACACTGGAGCGCATACGGCTGCCAATACCGGCTGCCGGAACGATTGCGTAGAGCACTATTCAATCACTCTGTAGAAAATTTCATCTTCCCGGGTCATACCCAGATCTGAACGTGCACGTTCTTCAATCGCATCGAGGCCGGTTTTCAGATCCAGCACTTCGTTTTCAAGCATCTGATTGCGCAGACGCAGCGCCTCATTTTCAGCCTGCTGAGCCGCCAGCTGTTGTTCCAGCTGGCGTAACTCCGACACGCCACCCTCGCCGGCCCAGAGTCGCCACTGTAGAAGTAATAGCACAACGACCAATCCTGCCAGCAGTGCTTTCATCTTATCTGTGTAGCCTCTTTGCACATCAAGGGTGTTTATGCCCTGTTAGTTGATTAACCCAGCACGTGACTGAATTCGGCAAGACCGCGGTATACGGCTTTGCTGCCCAGCTCCTGCTCAATACGCAACAGGCGGTTGTACTTGGCAACACGATCTGAACGGCACAGTGAACCGGTTTTGATCTGACCGGCACCGGTCGCCACCGCCAGATCCGCAATGGTAGTGTCTTCAGTTTCACCAGATCGGTGTGAGATTACCGCCGTAAACCCGGCTTTACGCGCCATACGAATGGCGGCCAGCGTTTCGGTCAACGAACCGATCTGGTTAAACTTGATCAGAATGGAGTTGGCAATGTTTTGCTCAATGCCGCGTGCCAGAATTTCTGTGTTGGTGACAAACAAGTCATCACCGACCAATTGCACGGTGTTTCCAATCTTGCGCGTCAGCAGCGCCCAGCCATCCCAATCACTCTCATCCATGCCGTCTTCAATCGACAGAATATTGAAATCTTTGGCGAGCTTGGCTAGATAGTCAGTGAACTGTGCTGAGGTATAGACGGCGTTTTCACCTTTCAGATGGTACTGACCATCCCGATAAAACTCGGAAGATGCACAGTCCAGCGCCAGGCGCACATCACTGCCCATCTTCAAGCCGGTTTTGCCGACTGCCGTCAGGATGGCGTCCAGCGCCGCCGCATTGGATGGCAGGTTAGGCGCAAAGCCACCTTCGTCACCCACTGACGTGCTCAGACCCTGAGCCTTTAATACCGATTTAAGACTGTGGAAAATCTCAGCACCATAACGCAGCGCTTCTGCAAAATTGGGCGCACCCACCGGCTGCACCATAAATTCTTGAATATCGACATTATTGTCGGCGTGTTCACCGCCATTGATGATATTCATCATCGGCACGGGCAAGCTCATGATATCCGTGCTGCCATTGAGCTTGGCAATCCATGCATACAGCGGCATGTGATGGGCCTGAGCGGCCGCTTTGGCAGCCGCCAACGACACTGCCAGAATGGCATTGGCGCCCAGATTGGCTTTATTGTGTGTGCCATCCATGCTGATCATCAGCTGGTCAATGGCAGCCTGATCAGAGGCATCATGGCCAAGCAGCGCAGAGCGGATTTGTGTATTGATATTGCCGACTGCCTTCAAAACACCCTTGCCCAGATAACGGGACGGATCCTTGTCTCGCAGTTCCAGCGCTTCGCGCGAGCCGGTAGAGGCACCGGATGGCGCACAGGCACTGCCAACGATGCCGTTATCCAACAGCACGTCAGCTTCAACAGTGGGGTTGCCGCGTGAATCAAGCACTTCACGGGCACGGATGTCTTTGATAATAGCCATAGTCACTTCCTGTCAGTTTTTAACGGGTATCAATTTCGGGGAATTGTTTGACCAATTCGTCCATCGCTTTCATTTGCACCAGAAAATCTTCCAGCTTTGCCAGCGGCAAAGCGCACGGGCCGTCACAGAGTGCTTTTTCCGGATCCGGATGAGCTTCCAGAAACAACGCCGCCAAGCCCTGGCTCAAGCCGGCCCGTGCCAGCTGTGTGACATCGGCGCGACGACCATCCGCGCTGGCCGACAAACCACCGGGCTTTTGCAGGGAA
>JAUSPW010000230.1 GCA_030652635.1 Pseudohongiella sp.
ATCCCTCCGACCCCAACTACGTGTTTGTTAATCTGTACATTGACGGTCAGGGACAGCTCGGTTATTGCCTCGGCGCGCGCGCGGCCTTCAGCGTTTATCCGGTACAGATGCGGTGTCATGGTCAAGAGCCGGGAAATCTGCGTTTGACTGGTTAATCTGATTGTATACCGTAACGAGCGCTGCTCAAGTAATGTGAAACCCGGTGGAGTGTCCTCTGATGGGCTGGCGGTCTTAATGCTGGGATAAATGATTTCGCGCAGCTCAATCAGGTGATCGGGCCCGGCATCCACCTTGATCAATACGCCGTTTTGTTTGAGAACGCGAGCAAATTCCGCATAGACGGGAAAACCAAACAGACACAGAACGACATCCTGAGTGGCCGGTAACAGCGGTAAATTCGCGTTGCTGCCAACGATCCAGTCGCTGGTTTTGTCTTGGCGGGCCGCGGCCATGACTGCCCATTTTGAGATGTCGAGGCCGGTCAGATGCAGGCGCGATCCGTTGCTGGTTAATGCGTTTTTCTTCAACTCACGCAGATAATAACCTTCACCGCAGCCGGCATCCAGTATGTTGACAGTGGCGTCTACCGGGCTGCAGGCATTAACTAGGTCGCTCACGGCATCTGCAATGGGTTGGTAATAACCTGCGCTGAGAAATTCTTGACGGGCAAGCACCATTTCCTTGCTGTCGCCCGGGTCTTTGGAGCGTTTGTTTTGCACAGGCAATAAATTGATATACCCCTGTCGCGCGATATCGAAGCTATGCCCTGTCGGGCAACGCCAACATCCTGCGTCACGTGTCAAAGGCAAGCCGTCCATCGGGCAGGCCAGCAGGCTGGGGCTGGTTAGTTCTGGCATTGGATTACCATGACACGCGCGACTCTGTAAAAATATGTTTGGTGACTTTTTGCTGGTACGGTGTGTCGAGTGTGCCTGGTGCAATGGCAGTGACTGGTGGATTTGAACTCCCCGTCCACTTGATAACAAATGGCTCCACATAAACAGCTGCCTT
>JAUSPW010000233.1 GCA_030652635.1 Pseudohongiella sp.
CCTGAAATCGAAAAATTCGACCGTCTGCCCGAACCCTCTGTGTCTGGATGCGAAGCATTTCTGACGGTGATGGAAGGTTGCAGCAAATATTGTTCATTCTGCGTTGTACCCTATACCCGTGGCGAAGAAGTCAGTCGACCGCTGGATGATGTATTGGCGGAAGCCGTGCATCTGGCCAGCAAAGGGGTTCGCGAAATCAATCTGCTTGGACAGAACGTAAACGCTTATCGCGGCCTCAGCCATGACGGGCAGATTGTTGATTTTGCAACATTAATCAGCTACATCGCTGCTATCGACGGTATTGACCGGATTCGATTCACAACCTCGCATCCAGTAGAGTTCCGCAGCAACCTGATCGATATTTATAACCATGTTCCAGAACTTGTCAGCCATCTGCATCTGCCAATCCAGAGCGGATCTGATCGTATACTGGCAGCCATGAAGCGCGGACATACCACGTTGGAATACAAATCCATCATACGCAAACTCAAAGCCATTCGCCCTGATATAAGCCTGTCGTCTGACTTCATTGTTGGTTTTCCCGGCGAGACTCAAAAGGACTTTGAAGACACCATGAACCTGATTATCGATGTGGGTTACGACACATCATTCAGCTTTATTTTCAGCCCTCGACCAGGAACACCTGCGTCAGATCTGCCAGATCACACCAGCGAGCAGGAAAAGAAACACCGCCTTGCCGTTTTGCAAGCACAAATCCTGCTGCAGGCTGCAGCTATCAGCGAGAGAATGGTGGGCACTACCCAGCGTATTCTGGTCAATGGCCCTGCTCGTCATGGCGTCAGCCTGTTGGCCGGGCGCACAGAAAATAACAGGGTTGTGAATTTCTCCAGTGATGATCTGAGTCTGATTGGCCAGTTTGTTGATGTCAAAATTACTGATGCATTTCCAAACTCTCTGGCAGGTGAACTTTAACCGGGAATTGCTCTATACTTCATGCTTCTTCCTTGAATCTTGAGGGGTCCGCTTGCGCACAAACTGCATGAGCGACTCCGGAGGTATAAGCCGAGCGGCATGACCACTGAACAGCAAACTCACAGACTCACTCTTGAGCCTGAAAACACACATCGTCTGGCAAACTTGTGCGGGCAACTGAACGAAAACATCCATCAGATTGAAAAAGCACTGGCGATCGAAATTCGTCAGCGTGGCAACATTTTTCAATTGTCTGGCATGCCTTCATCAGTGACTGAAGCTACGCGCGTATTGGAAACGCTCTACTCAGGGACTGCGGACGGCAGCCTGATCACGCCTGATCTGATACATTTGACCTTGCGAGACACCGGTGTTGCGGCAGCCATCGATGGTCAGCAACCTTCGACGGCCCAAGAGACAGATGAATTCAAGCCCATATTGATCAAGACACCTCATGTCTCGGTTAAACCGCGCGGCAAACATCAGCGGCGTTATGTCGAGTCAATCCAGTCACTGGATATCAATTTTGGAATTGGCCCGGCGGGTACAGGGAAAACCTACCTTGCCGTTGCCTGTGCCGTTGAGGCGTTGATGCAGGACAAGGTCAAGCGTCTGCTGCTAGTACGTCCGGCAGTTGAAGCGGGCGAAAAACTGGGCTTCTTGCCTGGCGATCTCAGTCAGAAAATTGATCCCTACCTGCGCCCACTTTATGACGCGCTTTACGAAATGCTAGGGTTTGAGAAAGTCACTCGATTGATTGAGAAAAATGTGATTGAAGTAGCACCTCTGGCATACATGCGTGGCAGAACTTTAAACGGCTCATTTATTATTCTGGACGAAAGCCAGAATACAACCGTGTCACAGATGAAAATGTTCCTGACCCGTATTGGTTTTGGGTCTACTGCCGTCATTACCGGGGATGTGACGCAAATTGATCTTCCCAAAGGCACAAGATCTGGGTTAGTCCACGTCATAAAAGTGCTAGAGGGTTTGAATGGCATAGGGTTCAACTATTTTGATTCAAAAGACGTTGTACGACATTCTCTCGTTCAACGTATTGTTGAAGCCTATGATGCGTATGAAAAGAAAACCACTATTTCGTCACTGAACCCGGATGGTACCAGCAGCTATGACCGTGATTATTGACGTGATCAACGACAGTGCCAGCACAAATGTGCCTGGTGCTGTGCAGCTACAAACCTGGGGGGAGGCCGTTTTAAAGCATCTGGAGGCCCAGAGCAAACCCTTGAGTCTGGGGCTGCGCATTGTTGATGAAGAAGAGTCAGCGGCCATCAATCTGGCATACAGACAAAAGGACTACGCCACCAACGTTTTATCGTTTGGTGTCGAAATTCCCGATGAGATAGTGCACAACCTTGATGAAATACCGCTGGGCGATCTGGTGATCTGCGCAACAGTGGTCGCACGTGAGGCGGAGGCTCAGGATAAAACTCTTCCCGCCCATTGGGCGCACATGCTGGTCCACGGCATGCTTCATCTTAACGGATTTGACCATGAGACCGAGGCGGAAGCGCTTGCCATGGAAACCTTGGAAACCCTGATTCTGGCAGAACTGGGATTTGAAAACCCCTACAAAGCCGAGCAACAAAACTGAGACAAACTAATTTTTTAGTAGAACGCTTTTTTTGAGATGCACTAAACCATCATGAATACACAGGCAGATACGCAATACCAACCACAGGAAGTGGAGTCACGAGCCCAGCAATACTGGGAAACACACCAGTCCTTCAAGGTCAGTGAAGATAGCAGCAAAGAAAAATTTTACTGCCTGTCGATGTTCCC
>JAUSPW010000236.1 GCA_030652635.1 Pseudohongiella sp.
CCTGAAAGCCTATCGCGCTTTGTCCAGTTTCAGAGGCGACAGTGCTTTTTATACTTGGCTCTATCGTATTGCAGTCAACACTGCCAAAAATTATCTAGTATCCCGAGGCAGGCGGCCGCCGAGCACTGATGTCGATATGGATGATGCCGAGCAGATTGATGACACCAGTACCTTGCGAGACGTGGAGTCGCCTGATGCCACGATGGAACGAGAAGACCTTCAAAGAGTTATTAACAAAGCGATCAATGACTTACCTGAGGAACTAAGAACTGCATTTACCCTGCGTGAGTTCTCTGGATTGAGTTACGAGGACATCACTGAGATTATGGATTGCCCGGTTGGCACCGTACGCTCACGCATCTTTCGGGCGCGGGAAGCCATTGATAAATGTGTGAAAGAGGCCATGAACCCAAAATGATCAAAGATTGTGCTTTTTTGATCAACGCGGGAACTTGACTCCTTTATCATGGTCTGAGCAGTGTGGACGTTTTCAGTTTGTTGTTAGTTCGAGGTACGTACTGACCGAAAATTGCGTGATGGATAATAGTATCCCGTATGAGGCAAATGCATGAATCAGGTTAATCAAAACGGATCGGCACAGGTGGACTCTAATTTGGACAATGACACAAAACGCGATTTATCACTGACTGATCAAGAAGCCTTGTCAGCCTTGATGGATGGCGAACTGAGCGAGTTTGAGTTACGCCGCCTATTGACCAGAATTACGCAGTCTCCGGAATTACTGGAAACATGGGAACGGTATAATCTTGCTCGTGCTGTGTTTGAACCAGAACCACTCAATTTGCATGCCTTCTCTGAGCTCAAGAACCCCGGTGTATCAAACAGTTTGCTCGATCGCATCATGGTGGCCGTTGAGCAGGAACCACTGCCCGATACCAAAGTGCTAGAACTGCATGCTTCGAATAAGACACCTGTCAAATCCTGGCAGAGCTCTGTGGCGAGACTTGCGATTGCGGCATCAGTGGCATTGGCAGTGTTTGTGGGCATGCAATCACTGATGACTTCAACATCAAACCAACCAGAAATTGCGGAAACTGGCAGCAGTACCGAGCATCAAAATGTGCAGCTTGCGGTAGATGAAGAAGCACAGCAAAGGCTGAATGACTATATAAGAAGCGTGTCTATTCCTGGCAGGGCGGACTCGACTGCGACCTTTAACATCCTGGATGAATCCGCGATGTTGCGACCCGTATCAGACCGTGAACTGATCGAAGAAGTGGAGCGTCCCAACCCCTGAGCAGCTGCCAGTGGCAGGGAGTTTAACGCATATTATTTTCAACCGTTGAATGCGAACGTTCAACGCGGTATGTTTGTCAGCATAAAAAGTTGAAACCCTGTTCATCAGGCTGATACTTGTCTCTGTCATCCAAGTTGGGGAACACAGAATGCTGATCAAATCGACTGACCTGTTGCATTTTGATTTTAACAGGACGTTGAAATCCAAGATTTATCTTCAAACCATGGGATGGATCCCTGCAATGCTGCGCTTACCGCGGATTGCAGCTGCCGTTCTTATTTCCCTCTCAATGTTTCTGGTTGTTCCACCAACGGCACAGGCTCAACGTGGCTTACCGGATTTTGCCGATCTGGTCGAAGCCAATGCGGCCACTATTGTCAACATCACGACGGTACAACGCGTGCCGGTGCGCAGCGGCTCGCAGCAAGGAGACATTGAAGAGCTGCTTCGGCAACTCAGACCCGATGGACTGCCCATCGATCCCGATGCCCAGACGCGCCCTAGAGGCGGTGTGGGTTCCGGATTTATCATGAGCAGCGATGGCTACATCATCACCAATCATCATGTGGTTGCCAACGCTGACAGCATCACGGTGACACTGACTGACAGAAGAGAGTTTCCAGCTCAAGTGATTGGCAGCGACGAATTATCCGATGTTGCCTTGATAAAAATCGAGGCATCAGGACTTCGTCCAGTCAAGTTTGGCGATTCAGAGAAAGTTCGCGTCGGCGAGTGGGTGCTTGCCATAGGCTCACCCTTTGGTCTGGAGTTTTCTGCGGCGGCAGGTATTGTCAGCGCCAAATCCAGAAATGTGCCATCACGTGGCCCCGCCAACTACGTCTCGTTCATCCAGACTGACGTTGCGATCAATCAAGGTAACTCTGGTGGGCCGTTGTTTAATCTGGACGGCGAAGTCATCGGGATTAACTCTCAGATACTCAGCAGCACCGGCGGTTCCAACGGCATTTCATTTGCCATCCCCAGTAACATGGCATTGAATGTTGTAGAGCAATTAAGAGAATCAGGTGCTGTCAGCAGGGGTCTGCTGGGGGTTTTAATCAAAGATGTCGATAATGCACTTGCTCAGGCATTTAATCTCGATAGACCAAGAGGGGCCTTTGTGGATGAAGTTCAACCCGCAAGCCCGGCAGAGCAGGCGGGCGTTTTAAACAACGACATAATTCTTGCGTTTAATGGCATCCAGATAGAGCAATCCTCACAACTACCGTTTTATGTTGGCCAGGTTCGCCCAGGCACCTCTGCGGAATTGAATGTCTTGAGAGATGGAAAGATGATTCGATTGCCAGTGGTGGTAGGTTCGCTGCCTGGCGCCGATCAAGCCGCGACAGGCACACGCCCAGCTGCTCCGCGCGGTAATAGCCTTGCGCTGACTGCGCAAAATATTGATGCAGACATGCGGTCTTCCTCTCCAGCTCTGAGCAATGGAGGCGTTATCATTGATCAGCTGCGCGATGGACCAGCACGCGCTGCAGGTTTAGCCAGTGGAGATGTCATTGTGTCACTCAACCATCAAGCGATACAAAACGTCGATGATTTTAACCGGGTAATTGAAGAGCTGCCTGCTCAAGGTTTTGTTCCAATCAGGGTAGTAAGAGATGGAAGAGGAACCACGCTGGTGCTTGAATTGCGCTGACAGTGCAAGCCAGATCATGTAGACTTGCGGCCTCTCGATTGATTGGTGATCCTGTTAAGTGACTGATTTAAGCCGTATTCGTAATTTTTCCATCATCGCGCATATTGACCATGGCAAATCTACACTTGCCGATCGCTTCATTCAGCATTGTGGCGGACTATCTGACCGCGAAATGAGCGCTCAGGTTCTGGACTCCCTTGATATTGAACGGGAGCGCGGCAT
>JAUSPW010000249.1 GCA_030652635.1 Pseudohongiella sp.
ACTGAAAAATCGTCGCTTACAAAGCTGTAACCCAGAATCAGCAGGCTGATTGAGAGAAAAACAAATACCCCCGCTGTCAGCGGCCGCGCCAGGCTGATCCAGAGCAAATTGCCGCGCGCGGCGCCTGCCATCGGTATCACCGCCAGAATGATGCTCAGGCAAAACGCCAGAATCAGCGCAAAATTTCCCAGTTCAGGGATCATTGCAGTACTCCCTGCGGCATGCCTGGTGTGTTTCCGGCGGCATCCAGAGCTGCTTTGACTTCCACGGACATGTAATTTTCGTCATGTTTAGCCAATACACGCGATGCGACAAACGTGCCGTCGGCTGACATCGCTCCTTCCGCGACGATACCCTGACCTTCCCGAAACAGATCTGGCAGAATTCCTGCGTATTTGATGAGAACATCGTGGTTATAGTCAGTGGTGACAAAGCTGACCTCAAGGATCTCCTGGCTGTGCTCCACCGATCCTTCTTTGACCATGCCCCCCACTCGAATACGCTGACCGGGTGTTACTTCGCCAGCGGCTACCTGAGTGGGTGTAAAAAACAGATCAATATTGTTGCTAAGTGCATATAAGGAAAGACCAATAGCAGTGCTCAGCCCAACAGCAATAAATATGATAATTCCCAGCTTTTTGCGTCGATGTGGTTTCATAACAAATCCCGTAGTAACTGCACAGGTTGTAAGATATTGAATATCCGAATATTTCAGCTTTCTCTAGGCTTGGTGGCCAATTCAGCGTCACGCGCAGCGCGTCGTTTTTGCTCCCTGATGAATTGTCGTCTGGCCATCCTTGGTTGAATCAGATTGTAGCCGATAAAGATCGCGAACAGCAGGTAAACCGTCCAGATGTGGAATGTGTACACGCCCCCCATTTGCAGGAATTCAGACAGACTCGAGAATTGTAAGGTCGGCATAACTAAACTCCTGTTTTAAACACTCTTTTCCCTGGAGACCAGATCGATCACCCATTGAGATCGGCGTTCACGCTGTAAAATTTCGTTTCGCGTGCGCAATATCAGTGCAATCACAAAAAATACATACACGGCCGAGATCATGATCAGCAAAGGTACCCACACTTCCGGGGGATTGGGGGCAACTGAATCAAAGGAAATACTGCTTGCCGGTTGATGCAGGGTGTTCCACCACTCAACCGAATACTTGATGATTGGCACATTGATGGCGCCAACAATCGCCAATATCGCACAGGCTTTGGCGGCTGCGTCCTGGCTTTCGATGGCCGAACGCAATGCAATCACGCCAATAAACAGGAAAAACTGAATGAGCAATGAGGTCAGGCGTGCATCCCATGCCCACCAGGTTCCCCAGATCTGATCGCCCCAAATGGCACCTGAGGCCAGTGCCAGTCCTGTGAACCAGGCGCCAATCGGAGCCACGCTCTTGGCCACCATGTCAGCGAGTTTCATTTTCCAAACCAGCGTGATAGTGCCAGCGACTGCCATCAAGGGGAAACAGGCCAGCGAGATGCTTGCCACCGGAACATGCACATACATGATTCTGATGGTCTGACCCTGCTGGTAATCTTCCGGGACAATTAACAAAGCCCAGAACAGGCCAATGGCCATCAGCGCAATCATGGCAGCATACAACCAGGGCAACCATTTATTGGACAGTTCGTAGAACCATCTTGGCGAGCCTAACTTTGAGAACCACAACCACATAATATGTTCCTGTCTCCGGGGTTACTGAAACGCCGTCCAGTGCCTTAGTTTACGCTGATTCGTAACGCTGCTGCAGACGCCAGCGGTGCCATGGTCAACGCCATTGCTAATATCGCGCCCAACAGCGCAAAATGGTTGCCAATTGGCAATCCAAACATAACATCGGTCACTGCTTTGGCGCCGATTATAAGCACCGGCGTTGATAGCGGCAAAACAATCACGGCCAGAATGAGGCCTCTGCTACCAAGTCCTACCGTCAGTGCGACCCCAATTGATCCAAAAAGACTGAGTACCGGCGTCCCTATCAGCAACGTGAGAACCAGAGTCCAGTAAGCTTCTGACGGCAAATAAAGCATGTATGCCAATAAAGGCGACAGCACCACCACTGGTAATCCGCTGATCAGCCAGTGGGCAATATTTTTGGCAAGTACCAGGAAATATAGGGGTTGTGGTGACAGTAGTAACTGTTCCAGAGACCCATCTTCATAGTCAGCGCGGTACAGATTATCCAATGAAAGCATGGATGCCAGCAATGCAGAAACCCAGACTACCCCTGCAGACACCTTACTGAGTTCAACCGGGTCGGGACTGATGCCCAGAGGGAACAGGCTGACTACAATCAGGAAAAACATGATTGGATTTAACAAATCATTTTTGCGTTTGAGCGCAATAACCAGGTCACGTTTGAGCGTGGCACAGAAGGCCTGCCAGGTACTGATATCTGTTCCGGCATGGCTGCTGACGGTATTGTTCATGCGGCAGCCCTTCGTGTGTCAAGATCAAGAGCTCTTGATGGACAGGTCACGTTCAAGGCATGGTGGGTGGTCAGCACGATAGCGCCGCCGGCATTAACATGCTCTGAAAGCAACGACTCAAGATTTTTGACGCCCTGCACATCGAGTGTGGTGAAAGGCTCATCCAGAATCCATAAACTTGCCGCGCTGATCAATAACCTTGAGAGTGCAACGCGTTGCGTCTGCCCCGCTGACAAGTTCCGACAAGGAATATCTTCGTAAGCTCGCAGACCAAGCCGTCCCAGCGCCGCCACAATGCGCATGTCATCAACGGGCGCGTGTAGTGAGGCGCTCCAGCGCAGATTTTCTCTTGGCGTGAGTATACGATTGACGCCCACACGATGACCAATGTAGATCATCGATGCAAAGAAGTTCTCGCGCTGTTCATGCAGATCTTCGCCCTTCCAGTGGATATCACCTTCATAGTCATCGTTCAGACCACACAAGATTCGCAGCAATGTTGTTTTTCCGCTGCCGTTGCTGCCTTTTATCTGAACAAGTTCACCCGCATGTACGTCAAGATCAAGTCCAGAGAACAAGACTCTTTCGTCGCGCTCGCAAAACAATGCGCGCGCTTGCATCAAGGGCGACGATCCTGTAGCAGGAGGTTGGAGGGCGGTGTGCACGTTGTTGTGATCCACTACGCAAAATATAGGTGTCAGTCGGCTCAAAAAAATCAGGGCCGATTATACCCACAAAGCGAAGTGAAAATCCTACGACTTCAGAATGTCTTGCCGATTCCTCGGGCGGCCATTAAGGAGACCAGGTGTGCCTCAGCCTGTGACAGGCCACAGGTTTTGACGAGATCTTCGGGTGCAGCTCCCAATTCTATCAGCTTGCTGGCTTGCTCATAGGTCAAACTGCCCGCATCCTTGTTTTCAAGGTCTTGCTGGCGTTGAACGGTCCGGTTGAGCTTTTTTTCCAATACTGTGATGGTTGCCTGCAGCTTCACCAGTGATTTGGCGTTAGCGGTGAGTGCGTTTTGTTGCTCATTGGCGATTCGTGACAGTTCTTCTTTCAGCCCTCTGAGTTGTCTGGTGTGCAGGAAAAAGAACATGCCCTGAAACGCTATCACCAGGGTGGAAGCAAACATCAACAGTATGGGAAATGTGAGCATCAGTTATCCAGTTCACTCAATTCGTCTTCAGACAGTAATTTATCCAGTTCAACCAGAATCAATAATTGATTGTCGCGGTGATAGACACCTTGAATGAACTTTGCTGAGTCATCGCGATTCACCTGGGGTGCTGTTTCGATCTCTGATCGGCGTAGATAAACCACTTCAGCAACACTGTCTACCAGGATGCCAATGACATGGCGGCCAATCTCGATGATGACAATGCGCGTGTTGTCATCGGGTTCGCGCTCCTGCAAACCAAATCGCCTTCGGGTATTGATTACCGAAATGACCGTGCCACGAATATTGATGATTCCAAGCACATAATCAGGTGCGCCCGGCACCGGTGCAATGTCCTGAAACTTCAATACTTCTTTGACAACCATCACATTCACGCCATACGTCTCATTTTCAAGCTGAAACGTCACCCACTGCAAAATCTGGTCATTGTCCTGCTTTTTTACTTCAGCCATGTTGTTTTCCTCCTACAGCAAGACGTTTGCGTGCTTGTTGTGATTGTCGGCTGCGTCAAAAAATCAGCGTTTTGCAAATTTTCGCGCGTGACCAACACTATTAAAATTAATAAAGCAAATATCAGGCCAGAAAGGCGCCTGTCAGTGCTGCTCTTTAGGGCTAGGTGAAGAGTGGTCAGCCTCTTCGAGCAATTCAGTCAAACTGTCTACATCAACCAATGCACACAAGCGGTTTAGCAGAGTCCCAGCCAGCCAGGGACGCGTGCCCAATAAATGTTTCCAGCGCACATCTTGTGATGCCAGATGCGTGGATTCGTCAGCCTGATCAACGGCCAGTGCCCAATGACTGTCCCCCAGTACAATCACACTTTGATATTGCGCTCTGTGGGAATTGTCTTTTATGCGTTCGGGCATCACAAATCGGGCGGTATCGATGACACGCAAGTTACGGTCATTCCAACGCATCAACCCCATGAACCAGTCAGCCTGAGCCACAACACTCTGCAAATTATCTTCGATCAGGCAAATTCCGCCCAAGGTGTGCAGAGGCGCCGCCATTTTGATGCCGGCAACATCAAACAGCAATGCGGCAAAACCTTGCCGGCCCCACTCGGGCACTTCACGCTCGGTTGCGGTCGTGCGTGTCCGAGTCACAGTAGTTGCCTGCGCAGGACTGCTATCGTCCGGCACCGGTTTATTCACTGAGCGCACGCTGATTTCAGCAGGATCAGATAATACAGGCGCTGACACCGCATAAATCGGGGTGACTGTTTTTGGTACGTCCGGCTCTGCCACAACAACTGTAGCAATTACCTTAGCAGGTGCGCGCACAGTCTCTTCAAGTTCGGCAGAGAGACTGGCCTCTTGCAACAGGGCATCAAGGTAGTCCTGCACAATATCCCGATGATGGATTGATTGTTCGTGACTCTGGGCAACTGACTCACGCACGACTTATGACTCCTGCACCAGATGGCGCACTGGTGGATTGACTGATGGTTTGTGAAATAGCGTCAACATCTTGTTGCAACAAGGTTTTTAACAGCGACGCGTATGACTGAATGCCTCGGCTTTCTGGATCAAGTTCCAGTGGCGTGAGCCCCCTGGAGCTGGCGTCACGTAATCGGGTATCCACCGGAATGGCAGCATGCCACGTGTGTTCTGGCCAGGTCTTACGCATGTAACGATAACTGCTGACACTGGCCTGCGTGCGCCGATCAAACAGCGTTGGCACCATTAAATAGGCCAAGGGTTGCTTGCGAGACCGATTGACCATGCTCAGTGTATTGAGCATACGCTCGACACCCTTAATCGCGAGGAATTCTGTTTGTACGGGGATGATGAGTTTCTGACAGGCTGCCAATGCGTTAATGAGCAGTACCCCCAAGGTAGGCGGGCTATCAATCAATACATAGTCATAATTTTCCCAGACTTTTGCCAGTGCGCGCGACACAGCCAATCCCATGCCTTCAATACTGACGGCTGATCGCTCAAGCGTCGCAAGCGCCGTACTTCCGGGCACCAGGTCTAGTCGCGCACTCCGTGTGGATCTGATGGAGGCTATCAGGACGTCGTCGCGTAATTGCCCTGGGCTGGCAAACCATTCAAATGAGCTTTTAGCCGATTGATCGGGCGCATAACCAAAATAACTGCCCAGTGATGCCTGAGGGTCAAGGTCAAGCATCAAAACCCTATGCCCCTGATCTGCCAGCAAGCAGGCCAACGCAACGGTCGTGGTGGTTTTACCCACACCACCTTTTTGATTTGCGACAGCCCAGACACGCATATTAGTTGATCTCTTCACAAAGTCGTGGTGCGATTTTGGTCAGGCTGAGTACTTCATCAGTCAAACCCGCTTTTGCAACAGCCATTGGCATCCCGTAAATCACACTGCTGGCCTCGTCCTGCGACCAAATCGTGGCGCCTTGGGCCTTGAGCATTCTGGCCCCTTCCCTGCCATCTGCGCCCATACCCGTGAGCACAATGCCGAGCACTCTGCCACTCAGTTCACGCGCCGCTGACCCGAAGGTCACGTCGAGCGAGGGTTTGTAATTGAGCCTGACATCACCTTCGATTACCTTGATTCTGAGCGGAAGACGACTATCGATCATCATCTGTTTACCACCCGGTGCCAGATAAGCATGGCCAGCCTTTAACATGTCGCCGTCGCATGCTTCCGAGATCCTGATTTTGCAGATCTTGTCCAGTCGCTCTGCAAACGCTTTAGTGAATGTGCCTGGCATATGCTGTACCAACAAGATCGGTAGCGGAAAGCTCTCGGGCAATTTAGTCAGCACTTCCTGAAGCGCCATCGGACCGCCTGTGGATGCCCCTATAATCACCAGATCGCGGCTGACTCCCGCACGCCTTCGTAACGGTGGCGACACCAGCGTGGATGGTGCCGAACTTGAGGCAGGTGTGGCGGCAATCGGCGGCGTACCTGTCAGAACAGGCTGTTTCGCTTCAGGCAATCTCCGGCGGCTATTAGACACCACCACTATTCGTTCACATAAAATGCGCTGCAACTCGTCGGGATGTTTTGATATGTCCTCAAAGTTTTTAGGTAAATAATCCACCGCACCTGCATCAAGTGCATCCAACGTGACACGTGCGCCTTCATAACTCAGCGATGAAAACATCAACACTGGTGTACCGGACTGCTTGTTGATCTGCCTCAGCGCGGTAATGCCATCCATCACTGGCATCTCATAATCCATGGTGATGACATCGGGGCGCAGCAATTGTGTCTGATCAATGGCTTCCTGACCGTTGGCCGCGGTGCCAACAACAGTCAATCTTGGGTCAGCATTTATAAGCTCTGTCAGGCGGCGCCTGAAAAAACCGGAATCATCAACAACCAACACCTTTATCTTCATCAACACCCTTCCATGCGTTATGCAGCGTACTTCTTCAACAACCCAGGTACATCCAGAATGATCGCGATGCGACCGTCTCCGGTAATGGTCGCACCAGCCATGCCTGCGGTGCCATGCAGCATTCTGCCCAGAGGCTTGATGACCACTTCTTCCTGTCCAATCAAGGTATCAACAACAAAACCAACTCGTTGCGCCCCGATGCTGACAATCACAACGTTGGCTGTGCCATCCTCTTGAATACTGGTGCCCGATCCGTTGCTCAGCCAACGCCGAAGGTGGAACAGTGGCAAGGCTTTATCCCGAACAGTAACCACTTGTTGGCCATCAACCACGTGTGTGTTCTTCATATTCAAATTGAAAATTTCATTGACGCTCACCAGTGGCAGTGCGAATGTCTGATCACCAACAAGAATCATCATGGTCGGCATGATGGCAAGTGTCAGCGGCACTTTGATCTCGATGCGTGAACCTTTGCCCGGCGCAGAGTCAATACTGACCGTACCATTAAGCTGAGCAATTTTGGTTTTGACAACGTCCATGCCGACGCCGCG
>JAUSPW010000263.1 GCA_030652635.1 Pseudohongiella sp.
TCTCTTGCGCATAAGCAACGGTACGCTTGATGTCTTGTATGTGTTCAGTGAGGGTGCGCCCCAGTTGTTCGCGGCAATGTTTTTCGCTGCCTTTGGCCAGCAGATTGATAACTCTGCCGCCCGCGTCGCGAATCCAGTTGACGCTGAGTGTGTAATCCACAAAACCTAATACTTCGACACGTTCCAGCAGGCCTTCTTGTGTGGCCCAGGCGTTAATATCTCTAACTGCCTGTTTTTCGCCGTCAGAAACCCGCGCTGAGGCAACTTCAATACGATCAACTTTTAATGCCTGGAGCAATGCGCGGGCGATCTGCAGTTTTTCTTTGGCTGCAAATGACACCCCTTGAGTCTGTTCGCCGTCGCGAAGCGTGGTATCAAGAAGTTGGACGTGTCTGCCTTGCGTCTGTGCGTTCATGCCGTGTTGTTGTCCTGAGCTATTCAAGGGCACGGATTCTAGCAGATACTCTACGTGATCATAAGTCTGTCTGTGGCAGAGCACTGCGAGCTCTTGTTTTGCTCAAGTTTCAGACCAACAGGTCGATAGCAAAGACAGTAGGAGAGGTGTGTATGGCAAACGTGGTATACCGATCAAAAAAATCAATGCTGTTATGCGCAATGTCGCATGGCCTTGCTATTTTGTTTTTTTATTGCGCCGGTGCCTTTGCCCAGTTCCCTCAAAACAACGAAGTGCCTGCGACTGCAGCAATCAACCAACACCCTAAAACAGCCTTGAACCCCAGTCGTCTGTGGTTGCCGCCGCAACAGGCAAAGGTAGCTGGTTTGTTGCTGACAGCTGCAAATCGTGCGCTTGAGCATCCTGAATGCGCGGAAGTCTTATATGGCGGTTTAAATGAATTTCGAACCGAGCGCGAAGGCACATCCTTCACGATCATGTGCATCAAGGATGCCCGTACCACGTTCAATCAGGTGTTTCACGAGCGTGATCTGGTGGCATCTGAAGTACGATCGCCCGCCGAAGAAGCTGCGGCTCGAGCAGAAATTGAACGACTGCGTGGCCTGATTCAGAATCCATCTGGGCAAGGCGGCGCTCAAACACCCGGTCAACTTCAGCGCCAACAGCAGCAGGCCCCGCAACAGACGCAAGAGAATCAGGCCGCCCCGACGGTATTCTGAGTGCACGTTGCCGATGCGCCTGCGTTATACTTGCCGCCCCTGAGTTGAGTTGGTCGAGTTAACACCTACATGTCCAAAACCAAGATTGAAAGACGCATCATCGCAGACCACGAATTGGCGCAATTGCCACGCGCCGGTTTGTTACGCCGGCTGGCCGCGTTGCTGTATGACATGTTTCTGGTGGCTTCAATCTGGTTGATTCTGGGTTATGTCATCATTTTTACCTTCGGCTTTTTTGCTGACAACACCAGCGTTTTGATAGAAGGTGAGGTGGTAACGCCGCGACTGCTGTCATTGATACAGTTCATCATGATGGTCAGCACCATGACCTGTTTTTATGTCTGGTTCTGGCTTCGTACAGGGCAAACCCTGGGCATGATCGCCTGGCGTATAAGAGCATTGAATCTGAACAACCAACCCATGTCCCTGCGTCAGGCCTTGATCAGATATGCCTTGGCCTGGCCAAGCTTTTGGTGTTTGGGTATTGGCTACTTTTATATGTATGTCAGCAGTACGGGCGATGCCATGCATGAAGCATTTTCTCGCACCAAAACCGTGGTGTTGCCTAAAGACGCGCGACCTTTTTAATGGGTCACGCGCCAAAACGCGATTGTTGAGAGGCTTACGCGGGAACAGGCAGTTTTCGCAGTGCGTCGACCACGCGATCACCAAATGCCGGCGTATTGATCATGGTTACTCCTGAGCCGGGTTTGGACAGATCTGCCGTTGAGTATCCATCCGCAAACACGCTTTGCATGGCGTGCCAGACGTTCTTGGCTTCTTGATCCATACCAAAACTCATTTCCAGCATCATGGCAACAGACCCAATCATTGAATATGGGTTGGCAATATTTTTACCGGCGATATCCGGGGCTGAACCATGAGAGGGTTCGTAATAAGCTTTGTTGTCACCCACACAGGCAGAGGGCATAAGTCCGAGGGACCCAAGTATGCCGCCGCCTTGGTCACTCAAGATGTCGCCAAACATATTCTCCATGACCATGACGTCAAAACGACCTGGATTCAGGCACAGATAAGTGGCCGCGGCATCTACCAGAATATGCTCGATTCTGACTTCTGGGTAATCCTGCCCAACTTCTTCCATCACCGTATTCCACAGCACACTGGATTTCAGCACATTGCTCTTGTGGATGTTGTGCAACACCTTTTTACGCTTCATGGCGGTTTCGAAGGCGACTATCGCAATTCGTCGGATCTGGATTTCATCGTATTCCAGCACTTCTTTGACAAATCGTACGCCTTCGGCGGTGACGCCGGTTTCCTTGTGGCCAAAGTACAGACCACCCACCAGTTCGCGAATGATCATGATATCGATGCCATCACCAATGATCTCCGCTTTTAATGGCGAAAAATGCGCCAGTGCTTTGGGCAGATATACCGGGCGGAAATTGGCGTAGGTGTTGTAGCGACGGCGCAACGGTAACAGCGCGCCACGTTCGGGTTGCATATCAACCGGGATTTTTTTGGAATCTTCGTGATTCAGTCCGATGGGGCCCTTAAGAATGGCATCTGCTTCATCACAGATTTTTTGAGTCTGCTCAGGAAAAGGATGGCCGCACTCAAAGTATGCGCCGGCACCAAACGGTGCGTGAATCAATTCGAAACTGACTTTGTTGCGCTCAGCAACCAGGTTCAATACCTTGACTGCTTCTTTCATAATCTCGGGACCAATACCGTCCCCGTCCAACAATGCTATTTTGTAGTGGTTCATGCGTGATCCCGTCTTTGAACGTAGGAGTTGTCTAAATCAAAGGGGCGGTAATCTAGCATGTTAACCTAGAGGTGAACAAGAAAGGCGGGGAACTGTGGACGGGTTGTTCACCCCAGACAAGTCTCAGGATGTTTTAGAATAAAACCGAAACCTGACGGATAAATACGATAACCAGAATGATCACAATCACATAAGTAATGGTATCGCTAATTTCGAAGCCAAAGAACTTTTTGGGTTTCTCGCCTTTGTTATTTGACATCTGCCTACTAGCCCTCCGTGTCTTGAAGGCCCAATCTTACACACCTGTCAATTGTTTGACTAGCACCGAAACGGGGGGTATGAAAGAAAAATGGAGATTTTTTCGTAACTTGGGCTTGAGATTTAAGGTTTAAGGTGGTGGTCTGGCAAAAAATGTGTATTTTTAGTGACACCACTGACTTGCCGAGGATGAGTTGTATGTTTGCTCAGACTCTCTTTACAAGCAAGCTCAAGGCGGGCATTGTTCGCTCGCTTGATAGATTACCAATAGAGATTCACCAGTGAATGACAAGATAGATAACACAGCAGGAAACAAGAGTGTGCGCAATTTATTAATCGTGTTTGTAACAGTTCTGGGTGTTGCCTGCAGCAACAAAAATGATCGACCAGATTTGCCAGACGGGTTCAGCTATCTGTCAGCCTTGGATGTCAGTATTCAGCATGACATGCGCTATGCGGGTCGTAACAACTTTCTGGGCCGGCCCGTGACAGGATATGACGCAGCGGAATGTATTTTAACGACACCGGCAGCCGAAGCGCTTGTTCTGGTGCAGGAAGCGGTCAGTACCATCGGGTATTCTCTTAAAGTATACGATTGCTTCAGACCACAGCGCGCAGTGAATGATTTTATGCAGTGGGCTGCGGATCCAGACGATGTGTTGATGCGTAGCAGTTATTATCCTGATGTGCCCAAAAGTGAGCTATTTTCGCGCGGTTACATCGCTGAACGCTCCGGCCATAGTCGTGGAAGTACGGTTGATCTGACATTGGTGCCACTTGGCACGTCCGTGCCTGAGGCCGATCCGTTGGCCCGCGAATATGATTGCAGGGCGTCGGCAACTGAGCGCTTTCCTGATAACAGTATTGATATGGGCACCGGTTATGATTGTTTTGATTTACGATCACACACCGATGACATCGCAGTTGGGGCCGTTGTGCTGCAACATCGTCATTTGTTGCGTAATCTGATGGAAGCAGCTGGTTTCACAAACTATGAGCAGGAGTGGTGGCATTACACACTTGAAGACGAGCCTTTTCCGGACCAGTACTTTGATTTTCCGATACAGTAGCTGCGCCGGATCACCTAGGGCATGAATCCTAGTCACAAAGACTTCTGGTTTCTACCGCTGGGAGGATGCGGCGAAATCGGCATGAACCTGAACCTGTATGGTCACGCAGGTAAGTGGTTGATGGTCGATTGTGGCATTACGTTTGAAAAGTCCCCTTCAGGATTTGGAAATCGTGTTGAGATGCCCGATCCGATTTTTATCAGCAGCCGGCATCAATCGCTTGTTGGAATCATCGCAACACACGCGCATGAAGATCATATTGGCGCACTGGCTCATCTGTGGGAACAATTCCGCTGCCCTATATACACCACGGCGTTTACCCGGCAAGTGCTGATTCGAAAACTGCGCCAGAAAGGTATCGATGCACCTGTCATTGTGGTTGAGGAAGGCGCCACAGTGACCCTGGGTCCGTTTGAGGTGCGCTGGATTCCCATCACACACTCAACACCGGAAACCAACGCATTGCTGATCAGCACACCCGTGGGCAGGGTGTTGCACACCGCAGACTGGAAAATTGATCTGTCACCTGTTGTGGGTGATGCCATCCAGACAGAACACTACAGCCGTCTTGCAGCCATGAGTATTGACGCTATTGTGTGCGATTCGACCAATGCCAATCATCGTGGCAGTTCGGTATCAGAAGGTGAGCTGTTTGAGGGCTTGCTGGCATCCGTACGCGGCTCCGGGGGGCGAGTTGTGCTGGCGTGTTTTGCCAGTAATATTGCTCGATTGCAAACTCTTGGTAATGTCGCCCATGTCGCAAAACGTTATTTGGGTTTGTTGGGTCGCTCACTTCATAACATGGCTGCCTGCGCCAAGGCGGCGGGGTATCTGCATCAAAATTTCAAACTGGTTAACAACGAGGATCTGGCCTACTTGTTGCCCGCTGAGGTTATGCTGATAGCGACCGGTAGCCAGGGGGAAGTTAATGCAGCCTTGCACCGACTTGCTGTGGATAATCATCCAGATATCAGCCTCGCGGCTGGCGATCACGTGGTATTCAGTGCCAAAACTATTCCGGGTAATGAACTTGACGTTGAACGCCTGGTGAAAGCGTTTGAGTCCCGGCAGATTCGGGTGACGCATGCTTCACACCTGTCAGACAACGACAGGCCGCTGCATGCCTCTGGCCATCCATGTGCTGACGAATTGCTACAAATGTATCATTGGGTCAAGCCGCGTATCGCCATCCCCGTTCATGGTGAGCGCGAGCACATGCGTTGTAACGCTGCGATTGCTAAAGCGGCAGGTGTGCCATTCCAACTTCAAGGTCTGAACGGAGACTTGTTTGATCTTGTGCGGGGCACTGTCAAACGCAAGGCGGCCCCGGTGGGCCGCTTGTGGTTGGATGAACGCAACAGTACGCTTGAAAAACCTTAAGCCGAGGGCAGTGCGTCCACAGTGGCAATCATGCGTTGACGCATGGCAGCATCTGGCAGACGACCCAGCATGCCACCAATGTTGTCTTCCATGTTCGATGGGCGACTGGTTGCCGGTGTGACAGCCGTGATGGCCGGGTGGCTCAATACAAACTTCAGGAAAAATTGACCCCAGGTGTGCGCATCAAATTCATGAGCATAATCTGGTACAGGTCGGTCGCCCACACGCGTCCACAAGCGCGTGCGTCCGAATGGTGCATAGTTTAATACCGCAATACCACGTTCCATGGCCAACGGCAGAATCACTTCTTCTACTTCGCGGTTGTCCACCGCGTAATCTGTGCCAATAAAATCCAGTGGTTCGTTGCGCATAACGTCGATGAGGCTGGCGTACTGCTCGGGGAAGGTGGTGGTAATGCCCAAGTAACGGATACGGCCTTGTTCCTTGAGCTCCCGCAGCAGACCAAGCTGTACGGCCGGATCACCCATATTGTGCACTTGTATCAGGTCTATCACGGGTTTGCCGATGCGTTGAAAAGAATCCTCAAGCTGCGCGCGAGCAGCGACGGGATCAGCGGCGCCGCCACCACGCTGGGCAACATTGAGTTTGGTGGCCCAGAATAAGGTTTCATGTATGCCAAGCTCTTGGGCAATGGCGCCAGCAACTTCCTCTGAGGCGCCGTAACCGGGAGCGGTGTCAAAAACACGGCCGCCCAATTCCGCCATACGTGATAAAACAGAGCGAAGCGCGCTGATGTCTTCGCTACGCGCGATCTGCGCAAATGTTGCTGAACTGCCAAGCCCAACCGCAGGAATCATTTCGCCTGTAGACGGGATTGCGCGGGTAATCAATGTTGATTCTTGGGCCAGCGCCAGGAATGACGGGCTGAAGCTGATTGCTGCACCAGCACCCAATGCCGCACCGAGAAATTGTCTGCGATTCAGCGCCGCCGGCCGATAGTTGTTTGCCTGGGTCCTTTGGGTCATGATGATTTGTCCTCGGAGGTGTTGGTTAAACAGCTGGGAACTGAAGTTTACCCAGAGTATTTGTTATCTGACAATCATTCTCATCCGGTATGCTGCTACTATCGTATCCAGACCGTCGACATCCATAACTTCTTCCAGTAGAAACCCCGCATGTTTGAGCTGACCCGCCTGTATAACCGCTGCCTTGAAAATCGGATTGTGCAGAGTATGTTGACTGTGCTGGCCATCTGGTTCTTGTTTACGGCTTTTGTGATGCCCAACCGCGTCGATTGGATTCAGTGGTGGTATCTGTTTTATTTTCCCGTTGAGGCCGTGATTTTTCCTTTGTTGCTGATGGTGCGGGGGCGGGCAGCAGCCTGGATACTCAGCGCGAGCAGTATTGTTATCGCCGCGGGATTGATATTCAGAATCGCGGATATGGCTGCGCATATGATTTTTGCCCGGGCGTTTAATCCTGTGCTGGACGCCTACCTGTTGAGTAATGGTTTTCATCTACTGGGCTCGAGCATCGGTTATATCGGCGCGGTGCTGGCATCTGCTTTGATGGTGTTGGCGGTGATGCTGATTTTTGTTGCAAGCTGGCTTTCACTTGCACGCGTCAGGGCCGTGTTGCGGGCAGTTCCGCGACGCTGGATGTTTGGATCATTAGTCGCAGTACTGGGCCTGTGGAGTGTTATGTCACTCGCTGGCTCTGCAAAAGCATCGCGATATTTTCACGACCAACTGGTTTCGCACGTACGCACTGCCTTCAATAGCATGCTTGAGTTGCGCGCATTCCGCGAAATTGTCAATGAAGACGTCTACACCAATGTGCCGGGAGACCAGCTGTTTGGCGCCTTACAAGGCAAAGATGTGTTGGTGATTTTTGTGGAATCGTATGGTCGTGTCTTGTTAGACAGCCCGCGTTATGCGCCGGCTATTCGCCCGCTGCTGGAGGACGCGACAAACAGACTTGCCGCTCAGGGGTATGCATCATCAAGCGCCTTTCTTGCATCCTCCACGATTGGAGGATTGAGCTGGCTGGCACATGGCACCGCCATGTCCGGATTATGGATTGACAGTCAACTACGCTATGACGCGTTGATGATGAGTCAGCGGCCCACACTGATCAGTCTATTCCGGCGCGCTGGCTGGCGAACATTGGGGGTGATGCCTGCCATCACTCTGGCTTGGCCGGAAGGACAGTATTTTGGCTATGACCACATTTATGATGCCGCCGCGCTTGAGTACCAGGGGCTGCCTTTTAATTATGTGACCATGCCAGATCAATTTACGCTGGCGCGGTTCCAGCAACAAGAGCGCGATCCTGTTGACCGTCAGCCGGTCATGGCGGAACTGGCGCTGATTTCGTCGCATGCGCCATGGACGCCTATTCCTGATGTCATTGACTGGAGTCTGATAGCGGATGGCACAGAGTTTAATGAGCAAGCCCAGCGTGGCCCCAGAACAGACCAGGTCTGGCAGGATCTGGATCTGTTAAAAAGTCAGTATCGGGATTCGGTGGAATACGTCGTAAATACGCTGGTGTCCTACATCACGCAATACGGCGATGACAATCTGGTCCTGCTGATACTGGGCGACCATCAGCCCATGCCATTGATTGCCGAAGGAGCCTCGGCGCCCGATGTGATGGTTCATATTGTCAGCTCTGATCCCGCCATCATGCGCGCGGTTGATGCGTGGCAATGGACACCCGGCATGTTGCCGGCAGATGATGCTCCCGTGTGGCTTATGGATAGCCTCAGAGATCGTTTTATCGAGACTTTTTCTCCGGGAATGCCAGTACGTCCAGATGCCCGATGACACATCGACCATCATGCAGGTGCGATAGACGATACGCTTCCCAGTCATCAAGGACCTGGCTGTCGAGCCCGTAGTTTTCCGACACTGCCGCTTTGATGCCGCTCACAAGATCGGCGACGAGCAGCGCATACTCTGGCCCCAAGTGCCACGCGCTGTCAGCAAGCTGCACGGTATACCCGGCCGATTCTAGAGATTTGCTCAGATAGGTTGCACTTTGCGGACCCAGCGCAGGGCCCATGCCTTTGTCGCGTTGTTGATCCAGATTAAACGCCTGCAAGACAGCGTCATCCAACGGATGAGCAGGAGACCAGTGTGTGCGGCCGTCATAGTTAAGCGCTGCATACAAAGCCGTTGACTGCCGCGCTATTCTTTCCACAAGACCATCAACAACATCGCGCGAAACCAGATCGTACAGGGCTGATGCAGACAACAGTTTTGCGGCCCCCAGTGGTAACGTATCTATCTCCAATAAGTCAGCCTCATAATCCTCAATGATTTCTTGTTGGCCATGCCGCCGCAGTGCTTCATTCAGTAAGGCCGGATCATGATCAACCAGACGCCATACGCATTGATGTGCACCCAGGGCAGTCAGAGCGCGCAATGTAGAACCGGTGCCTGAGCCAAGGTCAACCACCACCGGTGAAATGTCTGCGTCTGCCTGCAGGTAGTCGACGACTTGTGTTGCCAATAACGGGTCCCGGGCGGCTCGGTCTGCAGGTTCGCGCAGATCCAGCCAGTTGATTGAAAATCCACTCATACTGAGGGCCTCGCAGTTATAGTCATAAACAGATTTGCCAATGTAGTTGAAGTGGTTTGCCAGTCTGGCAGTTGTTTGCCAGCGGCTTGCGCGCCCGCTCTCAACTGCTCAAAACGCGGCCGGTCAGTCAGTAATTCATGTAGCGTTAGCGCCAGATTGGTGGCGTTGTCCGCTGGAACCAGCACACCCGCAGTCTCCGGGACTACATCGGGTACCGCGCCCGCGCGGGCGGCCACAACCGGCAAACCAAACGAAAGTGCTTCCGCAAACACCATGCCATAGCCTTCAAAGCGCGAGGGTAAAACGAACAGATCAGCTGTTGAGTATTCGGCAGTCAAATCAGCGACGCTGCCAACAAAGCTGATACGTTCGCCAAGCTCCAATGCGTCAGTCATTTTTTTTAGTCTGGCTGCCCAGGCCGGATCAAACTCTGACCCACCCACAAACCGCGCATGCCATGAAAGATTGGTGATGCGCGATAACGCATCGATCAACACGTCATGCGCTTTGCGCTGGGTGAGGGTGGCAACCGTCAGCAATACTGGAGGTTGGCCTTGGCAGGCGGCAAATATTTGTTGCTGTGTGCCAGGCAGCGCAACGGTCAATTTGCCGATTGGGACATTGTAGGCTTTATGTAAAAGTTCGGCGGTAGCACGGCTGGTAACCACCACGGCATCGGAGCAATCCAAGGCAATTTTTTCAGATTGAAACAAGGCGCTTTGTTGTTCAACAGACAGACCCGCTTCAAACGCAAGTGGATGGTGACACAGGGCAATCAGACGCAAGCGGTGATGCTCAGCTTGGGCAATGTCATCCATGACGCCCCATGCAAGGCCATCAGCCAACACCAGAGCGCCATCTGGAATTGCGGCCATGCGCAGCGCTGCGTCAGTCAAGGCCTCGTTATCGGGAAAAGGGAACTTTGCAGACAGCTCGATATGGTGGACTGTCATTCCAAGTCCTTCCAGGCCTGCCTTCAAGCGGCGGTCATATTCATAACCACCCGTCAGCGTCGACAATTTGCCCGGAATCACAAAATAGAGGTCAGTGTTCAATACATACATCCAAAGCGCAAAAAGCAGGATAAATACCGGACAGCACTGTGACAATCTATGAAATTCAAGTCAACAGCAAAACCAATTGCCGTGGTACAAGCGTATAAGCCACAAGTTGTATGCACGCTAGATTGTCTATTGGACTCACTACTGGAGGCGGTAGCTTGCCTTAAAAAAGGCTGCACCGTAGTATGCCGCACTATGTCTAAACTCAGCGCTTTCAAAAAATCTTCTATGAAGCCATCAGTCACACGGATGACGTCCGGGCGGATACCCACCGAGCACGGTGATTTTCAATTGGTTTACTACACCAACACGCTGGACAATAAAGAACATCTCGCATTTTGTATGGGGGATGTCAGCGATTGTGACGACGTGCTTGTTCGTGTGCATTCCGAGTGTTTTACCGGGGATGTCATGGGCTCGCGCCGTTGCGATTGTGGTGAACAATTGCAGCGCTCCATGGCCATGGTTGCCAGTGAAGGGAAAGGGGTTATTGTCTATCTTCGACAGGAAGGGCGTGGCATTGGTCTGATGGCAAAACTGGATGCCTATAATTTGCAGGATCAAGGCTACGATACAGTGGATGCCAATCTGATGCTGGGGCACCAAGCAGACGCTCGCGAATATTCATTGGCGGCCTGTATTCTGGAGGAGCTTGCGATCAAGTCGGTTCGGTTGATGACCAACAATCCATTAAAGATAAGTGCGCTGCAGTCTGAAGGTGTCATCGTCAATACACGCGTTTCACTCGAGGCGCCGGTGAATGCTGATAATGAAGCTTACCTGTTGACCAAGGTCAGGCGTATGGATCATATGCTGCCACTGCAGTCATTTACGCCCGCTGGTCTGAAACCTGTGCCACCTGTGTTTGTCAGGGATGTGCATGACTCTCAATCAGCAAATTGAGCAATGGTTTGGTGAGCGCTTGTTGGCGTTTTCCCAGGCGGATCGACCGTTTGTGACCTTAAGTTATGCACAGAGCTGGGATGGCAGTATTACCCTGCGTTCTGGCAAATCCCTGGCACTTAGCGGTGATGAGTCTGCATGTCTGACACACCAGCTGCGCAGTCTGCACACCGGCATTCTGGTAGGCATCGGGACCGTGCTGTCTGATGATCCGCGATTGAACGTGCGTTTGTATGCTGGGCCAGACCCACAACCCATTGTGTTGGATGCCCATTTACGTTTTCCTCCCAATGCCCGTTTGTGCCAGTTGCCTGGTAAACGTTGCTGGGTGCTGACCAGCGCTGACACTAATGAGCCGCACGCTGCGAACCTGGAGATCATTCGATTACCGGGCGACAGCGAAGGCCGTGTTTGTCTGATAGCGGCCTTAAGAGAACTCAAAAAACGTGGCATCAACAGTTTGATGGTGGAAGGCGGCGCCAAAGTGATCAGCGCGTTTTTGAGCCATAAATTAGTAGACGCCATGGTGGTGACGGTTGCGCCGCGTTTGGTAGGCGGCTACAAAGCGGTGACAGATCTGGGTTTTGATACCGTGCTCGAATTGCCTGAAATTTCACCCTGGTACAGCGGCAGACTGGGAGAAGATCTGATTATGTGGGGCGATGTGCGGTACCAGACAACATGACTTTTTTAAACCCTCAATCGACCACAGCACATCAGCTTTGGTTTGCAGCACCGCACGAGGTCGATATCCGACAGGTCGTGCTTGATGCGCCAGTTGCCGATCAAATATTGGTCAAGACGCTTTACTCAGCGATTAGTGCGGGCACAGAGATGCTGGTATATCGAGGTCAGATACCGGAGCAGATGGCATTGGATGCCAGTCTGGACACTCTGCAGTCGCAAGCAAGTTATCCGCTGCAATATGGTTACGCCTGTGTTGGTGAAGTGATTGCGCGTGGACCCGATGTCGATGCGCAGTGGATAAACAAACGAGTATTTTCGTTTCAACCCCATGCCTCACATTTTTTAGCAAAACCCGATCAACTCATTGTTATACCCGATGATATCGCTGCCGATGCAGCGGTGTTCCTGGCGAACATGGAAACCGCGGTCAGCCTGGTGCAGGATGGCGCTCCGATGTTGGGTGAACAGGTTGTTGTGTTGGGGCAAGGCATTGTGGGTTTATTGTTATCGGGGATTCTGGCCCAGTATCCATTAACATCGCTGGTGACGCTGGATAGCTATGAACGCCGTCGCGCAATGTCTCTGACTCTGGGCGCCACCGCCAGTTTTGATCCGCGCGCAGGTATGGGAGATTTGCGTCGAACGCTGTCATGGCCAATGGGTGCAGATTTGATCTATGAAGTCAGTGGTGTGCCTGAGGCTTTAAATGGTGCTATCAGTCTGAGCGGTTTTGACAGTCGTGTTGTGATCGGATCCTGGTACGGCAATAAAGCCGCAGTGATTGCGCTGGGTGGCGATGCCCATCGTAATCGTTTAAAAATAAGTACTAGCCAGGTCAGTAGTCTCGCGTCAAATCTCAGCGCGCGCTGGGACAAAACCCGCCGATTTGGGGTTGCCTGGCAAATGATCCGACAACTTTGCCCTCAGCAGTTGATTACACACCGTTACCCCTTAAATGACGCCCGTTTGCTTTACCAAGGCCTCGACAAAAATCCTGATCAGGTTCTGCAAGCGGTGTTTGAGTATTAACAAAAGTCTTCGCAGTTTGTGCGTATTTTTAAATTCAAGGAATGTTATGTATACCGTTGCCGTCACCAAAGATTTTATTGCCAGTCACTTTTTGATTGGAGGCGATTGGGGGAGTGAAAATTTCCCCCACGCTCACCACTATGTGGCTGAAATCAGTATCGAAGCCGCCGAGTTGGATAAACACGGATATCTGGTGGATATTGTTGATATCGAAGCAGCTTTGGACAGTATTGTTAAGGATTTCAAAGACAGTCTGTTAAACGATAAACCTGAGTTTGCGGGATTGAATCCAAGCATTGAACATTTCAGCCGCATCATCTGCGAGCGCATGCTGGCAAATATTCACCCGCCTGGCAGTGGTATTTTGCAGGTGAAACTCTGGGAAAACGCGACTTGTTGGGCTGCCTATAAAAAGTCCTTTTAACGCA